>DASXKV010000017.1 GCA_036496605.1 Gemmatimonadaceae bacterium
TTGGTGGTTGGTCGTTGGTTGTTGGTCGTTGGTTGTTGGTCGTTGGTTGTTGGTCGTTGGTTGTTGGTCGTTGGTGGTTGGTCGTTGGTTGTTGGTCGTTGGTCGTTGGTTCACCAATCACCAGCCACCAGCCACCAGCCACCAGCCACCAGCCACCAACCACCAACCACTAGCCACCAACCACCAAACACCAGCCACCTGCTTCAGATGAGGTAGACGATCGTGAACAAGATGATCCAAACGAGGTCGACGAAGTGCCAATACAAGCCAATCACCTCGACGCCGCGGTGATCGGCTTGCGAGTACTTCCCACGAAACGCCTTCTGCGTGACGAAGATCATGCAGAGCACTCCGATCGTCACGTGAAAACCGTGAAAGCCCGTCATCGTGTAGAAGGTCGAGCCGTACAGACCTTCACTCGGTATAAAGCCCTTTTCGATCAGGTGGGTATACTCGTAAACCTGAACCCCGACGAAACTCGCTCCGATGATCACCGTCGCGAGCAGCCAGAGACGAAGCTGCTTTAGAAAGCCGTCCTGCACTGCCGCGAAGGCTTTGACCATCGTCACCGAGCTGCAGATCAGCAGGAACGTGTTCACCGCGGTTACAGGTATGTTCAACACCTGACCGGGTGGCTTCCATGAGCTGGGGTGCGCGAACCGGAGAATGACGTAGGTCCCGATGAGCGCCGTGAAGAACATCACTTCCGAGCCGAGGAAGATCCACATCCCCAGCTTCTCGGTGTAGACGCCCGCTCCGGCCGCGCGCGATGGCGGCGGGAGCATGACGTCTTCGGGCATTGCGGCGTGCGCCATGGTCTCTCCTCAGTCGCCAGCGGGTTGCGGATGTGCCGCGCCCATACCACCGGGCATCGGCAGATTCTGCGGGAGATAATCCTGATCGGAATGTGGCGAGCTGTACTCGTACGGTCCGCGATACACGGTCGGCACGACGTCGCCGAAGTTCCCATGTGGCGGCGGTGACGCGACCGTCCACTCCAATCCATTGTCGAGCCACGGATTCATCGGCGCTTTCTCACCCTTGAACCAGCTGAGGATGAAATTGGCGGCGAAGAGGAATTGTGTGGCGAACAGGCAGAACGCGCTGATGGATATGAAGACGTTCACCGGCTGCACTTCCCGCAGGAACGCGTACTGCGTTGGATCGTAGATGCGACGCATGTGGCCGTGCAGCCCGAGCTGGTGCATCGGGAAGAAGGTGCAATTGTAGAACACGAGCGTCAGCCAGAAGTGCACTTTCCCCCAGAACGGATTCATCATCCGCCCGAACATCTTCGGGTACCAGTACGTGACGGCGGCGAAGATCGCAAAGAGGCTGCCGCCGAAGAGCACGTAGTGCAGATGCGCGACGATGAAGTACGTGTCGTGGATATAGATATCGAACGGCGACGCGGCCATGAAAACGCCGCTCAGCCCACCAATGACGAACATCGAAACAAACGCCAGCGCGTGCAGCATCGGCACATGAAACGTGATGTTCCCCTCCCAGATCGTACCAAGCCAATTGAATGTCTTGATCGCGGAAGGCACCGCGATGAGCAAAGTGGAAATCATGAACGTCGTGCCGAGCGTCGGATTCATGCCGCTCTGGAACATGTGGTGGCCCCACACGCCCCAGCCGAGGAAGCCGATCGCGATGATCGCGAGCACCATCGAGGTATATCCAAAGATGGGTTTCCTCGCACCATTCGCGATGATATCAGAGACCATCCCCATTCCCGGCAAAATGAGGATATAGACCTCTGGATGACCGAAGAACCAGAACAGATGCTGCCAGAGAAGCGGCTGGCCACCTGCCTGCGGGTCGAAGAAGTGCGTGCCGATCGTCTGATCGAACAGCAGCAGGATCGCGGCACCCGAAAGGACAGGGATGGCCAATAGCACCAAGCATGCGGTCACGAACAATGCCCAGATGCTCAGAGGTAAACGAAACCAGTTCATGCCCGGCGCTCGCATGTTGATCACGGTCGTTATGTAGTTGAACGATCCCATGATCGATGAGAGCCCGAGAATGATGAGGCTCAAACACCAGAAGATCTGGCCGAGGTGTACGCCGGTGAGATCGGATCGTGCGCTGAGCGGCGCGTAGGACGTCCATCCCGCCGCGGCGCTGCCGCCTTCGACAAAGAATCCGGCGAGCATGAGCAACCCCGCGGGCACCGCCGTCCAGAACGACGCCATGTTGATGCGCGGGAACGCCATGTCCGGCGCGCCGATCTTGAGCGGAATCAAGTAATTGCCAAACACACCCACGAGCAGCGGCATGATCGCGAAGAAGACCATGAACGTGCCGTGCATCGTGACCGCCGAGTTGTAGAACTCCGGCAGCACGACGCCGTTGCTCGTGTACGTGTCGGGGAGGAGCGTTCCACCGGGCAGCGGTTTACCGGGGAACCCGAGCTGCCAGCGCATGACCATCGCCAGCGTGCCACCGAGCAGCAAGAAACTGAGGCTCATTATCAGAAACTGAATCCCGATAATCTTGTGGTCGGTGGAGAAGATGTACTTTCTAATGAAGGACCGATCGTCCACATGCCCGTGGCCGTGGTCGTGAGTGTACGTGGAACTGCCTGTCGCGGTCGTCGCCATAGTTGAGACCTTCAGCGTTGGGCGACCGAGTGGGCTTGTGCCACCCAGCGGTCGTAGTCTGCCTGCGTGTGGACGGTCACGACGGCGCGCATCCTGTAGTGGCCCTGGCCGCACAGCTCCGCGCATCCGAGCTCATACTCACCGACCTTCGTCGGCTGGAACCAGACGCGTATGTGCATCCCGGGCACAGCGTCCTGCTTGATCCGAAACGCCGGGACGAAGAATGAGTGGATCGCGTCTTCTGACGTCAGCGTCGCGACGGTCGGACGATCGACCGGCACGTGCAGCTGGCCGCGGACGGTGAAGTCATCGCTCGTTCCCATCTTTCCGTCCGCTCCGGGATACGTGATGTTCCACTCGAACTGCTTGGCGTGAATCTCGATCGGCATCGCGTTAGGTGGAACGCCCTCGCGCCCCTTGATCTTGTTCCACGCCGGCGCGCTCAACACACCGATCACGACGACGACGACTGCGGTCACGCCAGTCCAGATGATCTCCGCCCTGGTGCTGCCGTGTACATACGTCGCCTTCCGGCCCGGTCGCTTGCGATAGCGCACGAGAAAGACGATCAGCGCTGCCTCGACGAGCACGAACGCGATGCCCGTCACGACGAGGATCAGATAGTAGATCCAGTCGATGTCGCCGACGAACGTCGACGCACCGGGTGGTAGCATCCAGCTCAGGAAGTTGCCCATGTCACGCCTTCGGAGCACTGAAGGTGAAATCGGCCGTCTTCGTTTCCCCGGCGCCGACGGTGACGGTTTGCTGCTGCACGCCCGCCTTCTCGTGCCATGCCTCGATCGTGTACGTGCCCGCGGGGAGATTCTTGATCGTGAAGGAGCCGTCCGGCCCCGACGTCGCGAAGAACGGATGCGGCAACACGCCGACCCACGCGTGCATCCATCCGTGCACGTTGCACTCGAGCGGTACCATGACTTCCGGCTTCGTGAACGACCGCTTCGACGTCATGCCCGCGCTTGGCTGGCTGATGTTGAAGCCACGGTTCTCCTTTGGAAGAGCCTTGATGTTGTGCAAGACGTTGTCGTCGTTCTTGATGATGATATCCTGATCGACCTGCACGCCGAAGACGCGCGGATGATACAGGCATCCGTTCTGATCGATCTCGGCAGGCGTCGTCGGCTTCGGATACGTCGCGCCGACGGGCAATCCACTTTTCACATACACGAACACGTTGCCGAGCTTCCCGTCGCTGACGACGTACTGGGGATCGGTCGGCGGTGACGTGTATTTGCTCTGACACGCACTCTCCTGACTCATGTCGATCTTCGGATTCGCCGGAGCAGCACCGGTGAAATGAATGACCCCAGAGACCGTGGCGTTGCCGGTCGGGCCGGCCGCACCGCCGCCGGCACCCGCTCCAGATCCTCCCGCCTGCGCGACGGCGCTGTTTCCCGCGCCCGCGTTCCCTCCCTTGCTGCCACCGCATCCCCAGAGGCCAAAGGCGAGGGCCACTGCACCAAGCGTCATTCGTTTCATCGTTCCTCCGTGTGTGATGAATCCGCAGCGCTCCCGCCGTTCTCTACGCGGCGTTGAGCGCGTGTGACCAACAACATCCCCAGCCCGGCCGACAGCGCGATCATCGCGATCGGTGCGACGAAGACGCGCTTCGGCGTCGGGACGTCCAGATACACCATGTACCAGGTACTCACCGCACCGCGAATCTCGTCTTCGCCGCTCGATCCATCGGCGGCGAAGAAGGCGACCGGGATCGCGTGGCCGGCGTTGAAGCGAGGGACCTGCGTCGTGTCGCTCGATTCGAGCGGCCGAGTGAACACCACCTGCCACTGCCCATCCACATACTTCGCCGCCTGCGTGACTCGCCCGTTAGGCAGGGCGGTGAACTTGGCGATCCCCGTTTCGGTCCCCTCCTCGAGGCGCGGCTCGCTCGTCCACCGCCAGACGTAGACGGGCATCTTGGCGTCGCCGCCAAGGAAGTACGGGCGCTTCGACTCGTCGTTAGGGTGCTGCGCCCACTGCACGACGAGGCGATCGGGACCCTGCTGCGTCGCGAGCGGTCCGTCGACGTCGGTCAACGTCTTCGACATGCGGCCGAGGAATTCGTCCCAGACCGGATCCGGGCTCTTCGATGGGTCGTCCCATGCGACGCGCAGTACGAGCTTGGTGCCGTCGTGCAGCGCCTGCACCCACACGCCGTCGACGGTCGGCGCGAACCAGCGCGGTTTGGCGATGATCTGTCCAACGAGCGGCACCCAGAATCGCTCGACGTTCTGCCAGGCGGGCGCGTCCGGCGACGTCGGGAGCGCGGAGGCGCTGCGCGCGGCGCGAATCACCTCGCGCGACTCCGGCGCCTTCTCCGGCGAGAGGCTGTGCACATATTGCGCGACGCGCCAGAGCTGCTCGTCGGTGATGAGCTTATTGTCTATCGCGTCCTGGAACGACGGCATCGGCGTCCCGTCGAGTCCCGTGCGGAGACGCGTGTAGATCGCCTGGACGGAGCTCCCACCACGGAATTTCCAGTTCTCGGTGAGATCGGCTGGGCGAATCGGATTGCCGTAGTCGTCCTTGAGCGTCGGCGCGGATTTGCCGTCGGAGCGGCCTGCCATGCCGTGGCACTTGGAGCACTCGAGCTTCTGGAAGACCGCCTTGCCTTCGTCGATGCCGCTGCCACTCGGGGCGTTGCCGATCGCGATGACTTTCGCCTTCGTGTCCTTGAACGAGCTCGGCGAGAAGCTCTTGATGTACTCGATGACGGCTCCGATCTCGCCGGCGCTCAGCCGCGACTTCCATTCGGGCATCGCGGTGCCGGGCATACCGACTTCGATGATGTGCCGGAGGTCGTCGTCGGTCGGGATCTCGCCGCTGGCGGTAGTTCGAATTTTATAAACACCCTTCGTGAAGTCACGCGGGTGTGGCAGCATCGCCTTCGATCCATAGCCATCGCCGGCTCCGGCGTCGCCGTGGCATCCGGCGCACCATTTGTTGTAGACGACTTTGCCGTTTTGCGCGTGCACTGGCGCGGACACTGCGAATACGGCTGTCATCGCGAGAAGAGCGTGGCACCGATACCAATTCTTCTCATAGTTCTCGGAATTCCATGAAGATGCGGAGGTTCTCACTTGGGGCCTCCGGTGCTCGTCGTCGGCTGCTTGGTGCCAGTGGGATTCTTCTGTTCTTCCGGCGACGCCTCCCAGCGTCGCGGCTGCACGCCCGTCTGATCGTACAGGAACATCACCACCGACCAGATCTCGTCTTCCGTGAGATAGTTCTCCCACACCGGCATCGCCGAATTCCATGGCGTGCCTTCGCGTGGAAGACCGGGTCCTCCCTTCGCGACGCGCCAGAAGACGTAGCTCTCGGTGAGCTGCGCGATCGTGCCGTTGTCGGAGAAGTTGGCCGGCGACGGACTGAAGCCGTGCGCGAAGTGGCCCTGGCCGTCGAGATGATCGCCGTGACAGGCGATGCAATTCTGATAGTAGACGCGCCTTCCTTCGCGCAGATGGTCGGCCATCGCACCGGCCTTGCGCAGCGGATTCTCGAGACCCGAGAGCTGTATCGTCTTGCCGCGGAAGCTGATCTGCCCAGGCGGGGCAGGGTGGATCGAGCGGAGCTCGATCGGCGCGTCGACGCGCGGCCGCGCTTGTTGATACGTCTCGAAACCAAGCAGCACCGGAACGGCGACGAGCAGTCCCATTCGGAGCCACCGCTTGTCCCGATCGACGAGCGTGGCGTAGAGCGGCTCCTTGAAGGTGCGCCAGCGGAGCTCGTCGCTGCTCACGAAGATCAGCACGCCGATGACGGCGATGAACATATACTGAAGCACGACGCTGTGTGGCACCGGTGCGCTGCTGACACCGAACAGCGGTGGCACATATTGCACACCGATCGTGAATGCCAGGTACGCAACGACGAGCAGGATCACGCCCTGCCAGAACGGATGCCGCAGTACGAAACGGAGTCGCGTCATTTCTTGTTGGCGAGGAAGTTGACGAGCGCCTCCAACTGCGCGGCGCTGAGCATCGTCCCAAAGGTGCCAGGCATCATGCCCGCGAACTTCTCGTAGCCCTTCGTCGTGTCGCTGCTCGGGTTGAGTATCTTCTTACGGATCGAGGCCGCGCTTCGGCGACTGCCGACGTGATCCCACGATGGGCCGATGTTCCCGCCTTTGCCGTCGATCTGGTGGCAGCCGACACACCCCTTCTCGCTGTAGAGCTTCAGCGGATCGAGCGTCGCCGTCATCGCCGGGCCGGCGGGTGCAGGCGCGGCGCCACCGGCTGCGGGCGCCGGCGACGTCCTCTTAATGTCATCTCCAGTGACGTCGACCGTGCCGCCCTGCGACTCGAGGAACGCCACCGCCGCCCAGATCTGATCCTCGGAGAGCTGCTTGCGCATGTCCGGCATGATCGGATCGAAGCCCGCGACGATGTACGCCTGCGGCTGCGTCAGCGACTCGTACAGGTACGCCTTGCAATCCATGTTCGGCTTGCGCGTCCCGCAGCGCGCGCCGATCGCGCCTTGCCCCTTGTAGTCCGTGATCAGATTCGGGGCGCGCGTCCCCAGACCATGACACGCGGTGCACCCACCGGCGCCGTTAAAAATCTTCTCACCAGCGGCGACCAGCTGGTCCGGCGTGACGCTCGAGCCGAGCGCGAGTGCCTCCGGCACCTCGGACTGTAGCTGCGGGATGATGTGCGCGAAGGTCGTATAGAAGCCGACGACGAGAAGCGCCAGCACGAGGATCTTGAGATTCGTTTTCCACATGGCGTCAGTCTCCTGTGACGGGCGCTGTGCCGCGGGCAGGCATTTTTGCGCCATGTGGAAGGGCAACTCCGCGTAACTCCGCGGCCTCGGTATGCCCGGCACTCTCGGCGAGCGAGCCAAGCCAGAAGATGAACGCGACGAGAGAGAGGAAGATCAGCACGCATGCGCTGATCATGTTCGCGGCGTAGCCTAACGCGGGCGTGAATGCCTGGTCGCTCGTGTCGCGCATGACCTCCCAAACGTGCCAATGCTGCCGGATGCCGCTGCGCGCGAAGCCCATCAGACCCATGAGCCAAGTAAACGTTACTGCCAGCACAAAAAGCGCGTATTGCGAGCGATCGGGCATCTGCCCCCACCGAATCTCGCCGCGCGACTTCGCGCCGCGGCCAATAAATGCGTCGATGATCGAGACGCCGAGAATACAGGCAAGAACCGCGAGCACTTGATAAACGCTGAAACCAATACGAACGATCGCCTCGACGAAGTAGCCGTACACGCCGTAGAAGAGCACCACGCCGGCGGCGATCGCGAACATTGCTCCCTGAATCATTGTGCCGGTGCGCGCCCACGGTACGACGGTCTCCTTGTTGGCGCGTCGATAGATGAGGAATGACAAAAACGTCGTCAGGATCATGAGGTTCACGGCGGTGTTCTTGGCGCTCATGACACCGAGCACATTCAAGAACGGATGGTGCGCACCGCCCATCGCCGCGAGCTCCGCACGCGTCGCGATCATCGTGTGGGGCGTCGACCACGCGATCCAGCAGACGATCAGCAGCAGCAGCATCCACTTCGTGTACGGGACAAAACGCTCAGCGCCAGGAATCCGTCCCATGCCTAACCACAGGTAATAATTGGCGCAGAGGAAGAGCACTCCGATCAAAACAGCTTGAACGATCCACAACCAACTCATAAAACCGCCCATCATCGTGATGCCCATCTGCTGGTTGTACTGGTAGATCTCTCTGCCTAACCAGTATCCGGCGAAGGGCAGGACGATGAACGTTGAGATCGCGATAAAGTTCCCGACGTAGCCCATCCAGTCATAGTGCGCGCGCTCTTCATCCGTCTTCGCGGCCAAAAAACGGTAGGCGGCGTAGGCGGCGACAATAGAGCCACCGAAGACGGCATTAGCGATCAGTCGGTGAATATTTATCGGAATCCACGTCGCATTGGCGATCGCGTTCCACATCGTCACGCCCGGCGGCAGGCCTTCCGCGGTGACGCCCTTCGGTGGCGACATCATATAGGTCAGCCAGCCGTTGGCGATCAGCATCACCGTCGTGCCCCAGGCGTTGAGCAGCACGCCGAGTGCGAGGTGGAACCACTTCGCGCGCCCGGTGCGGAATCGCTCCCAGCCGTAGTAGTACACGTACAGCGTGAACGACTCGACGAAGAACAGGCTCACGTAGATCCACATCGAGACGCTGAAGATCTTCGCCATGTGCGCCCAGAACTTGGGATAGAGCGTCGTCAGGGCGAAGAGGAGCATCGCGCCCCACAGCGCCGTCGCGCTGTAGGCAAACACGAGCAGTCGCGTGAACTCGTGCGACAGTTTGTCATATTTTGAATCTTTGCTGACGATGCCGATCAACTCGGTGATCACGGCGAACATCGGCACGCCTAACACGAAGGCGGCGAACATCAGGTGGACTTCGGCGGCGATCCAGACCGCGCCGCGGCCGCCGATGCCGGGGAAGTGACCATAAGCGCCGGCGGTGTCGCTCACGGCTTGCTGCAGGAGCGGGAGGGCGAGGCTGAGTATCATCTCACTCCTCGTCCAGGAAGAACGGCCGCTTCTTGGAGAAGTCGACAGGCATCGACTGGCGAACCTCGCGCATGACGTTGAGGGTAATCTCGGTTTGGCCGTGTCGCTTCGCGTACTCCTCGATACGATGGGCGACGACGGCGCGAACGAACGACGGGATGCGCTGGAGCCGCGCGTCCGCATCGGCACTCCACGGCATGCTGCGATCGGCGTTCATGCCGTAGGTGATTTGTCGAGGGCGCTCGATGGGCACCGTGGCCTTCGGCTGATACACACACGATGGATCGTCGGCGAGAATGTCGCCGGTGACGGCGAGCGCCCGCGCGCGACATCCACCGCACAGCGCCCGGTACTCACAGCGTCCGCATCGACCGCCAAGCTCCGGCGCACGCAGCGACTGGAAGAGCGCCGAAGTTCGCCAGACGTGCGCAAACGAGTCGCGACGCAGATCACCCGCGGCTTCCGGCACGTACGGGCACGGCGTGAGCTTTCCGTCGGGTGTCACGCGACAATACTGGATACCGCATGGACACCGTGTTTCATAATTGAGTATTGGTGAATCGGGCGCCAATGTATGCACGAGCCGCATGAAATGCGGTGCGCACTTGGCGCGCACCATCATGCGGCCGAGATAGCCCCGGTGCAGCGTGACCAGCTCCGTGAGTACTTCCTCATATTCGGCGGCCGTCAGATCCGACAGACGAGCGCCACGACCAGTGGGCACGAGGAAATACGCATTGAAAGAGACCGCTCCTTCGCGCGCCGCCCATTCGACGAGGCGCCCCAACTCGGCACGGTTTCCCTTGGTAATGGTCGTCTGGACGATGAAGTCGAGCTTGTGCGCGCGCAGTCGCGCGATCGCCGCCGCCGTCGCCTCGAAGGCGCCGTGGCCGCGGCGGAAGTTGTCGTGGTGTTTCGGCGTCAGCGAATCGACGGAGACGGCAAATCCAGTTACACCGGCGCTCTTGAGCGAATCGATACGACGATCGTCGAGCAGCGTTCCGTTGGTGCCGACCACCACGGTGGCACCATGTTCCACCGCATTTTCGGCGATGCGCTCGAGGTCAGTGCGCAGGAGCGGCTCGCCGCCGGAGAGGATGAACAGTGGCGAGGGATTGAGCGCGAGAATCTCGCGCGCGATGCGCAGGCACTCGCTCGTCGACAGCTCACTCGTCGCCGACTCGTGCGGGCCCGCCGAGATGTAGCAGTGGGCACACTCGAGGTTGCAACGGCGCGTGAGGTTCCACGCGACCACGTGTGGCACGTGATCACGCGGCGTCTCGAGCTTCGGCGCCTCGTCCCGTCGGAAGTCTACCGCGGATGCCCCAATCGGAGCGCACCCTTGCCGTCGCGAGCGAAAACAGGTCTTTGAGAGGGGCTAGGGGCTAGAGCCTGGGGGTTAGGGTGAAACCCCCAACCCCTACGCTCTAGACCCTAACCCCTCTCGTGGATCCATCCCTGCTCGAAGCAGCGTTGAAGGTTTCAACCGCCCCTCCGCACCAGTTCCTCTACGGCTGCCTTTGCGTCTTCCGGTTTCACCAACGCGAAATCCACCGGACACTTCGCCGCTTTTGCTTCGACGTCGCGTATCGGGCAGCGTGTGATTCCCGCCGCCTTTGCTTCCTCGATCATCTGCCGCATCTCCGGCGAGAGCGCGGGCGCGCTCCCTTCGGCTTCGGCGCGAATCTGCTTCGCGCGCAGCTCGTTGAACATCACGAGCATCGTGTCCATGTCGAACTCGTCGGCCTCGATCATGGCCTGCTTGTTCTCGTCCATCACGCGCGTCGTTATGCGCCAGATCTCGTGCGCGCGCCCGAAGCGCTCGACGGTGTTGCGCGCGAGCGGGCGGGCGATCAGCGGCACGAGCTGCAAGCGCGACCACGCTTCATGTGTCCACACGATCGGGTCCGTCGCCGTGCGCGGGCGCTGGCCGATGCGGCCCGTCACCGGACACTTGACCTCGACGCTCGAGTCGATCGGCTCCGGATCTTCGTCGTGGCCTTCGATTTTCGTGCGCGTCATCTGCTCCTGCGCCTTCACCTCGGCCAACGCGATCTCCTCGGCGCTCCCAATCCCCATGATGAGCTGCATGTGCGTTGGCAGGAGCTTTCGAATCGCTTCGTCCAGGCGCGGGTTCGTGACAATGTCACCGCCGTGCTCGAGGACGAATTCCTCCACTGCTTTACGAGCAATGCCCTGTGCGAATGGCGGAACCCGCAGAATGCGAACTTCGGCGTCCGGCGCCCAGGGCAGGGAAGCGACGCCGTCTTCCTCGATCCATGGAATGTCTTCGGGCCTAACGCCAACCGTGCCGATCAGCAACGTGTTGCAAGGCGCCATGCGGATGAGGTTCTCCGCTTGCGAGCCGAGCTCCGTGTCGTCGATGCGGTGCGCGCCGTGACGGCCGATGATCAGCAGCGACGGCTTGATCTCCTCTGCCCACTGCATGATTACTTGAAATGGTTTGCCGACCAGGATCTGGGTCTTGACAGGAACGTCCGGGAATTCCTGACTCATTACTTCGGCGCGCTTGAGGTTTGCCTGGCACAGCTTGAGCAAACCCTTATCGATGATGTTGTTGTGTAGCTCTTCCTGCTCCTCGAACTTGAAGACTTTGGACGCCTGCACCGAGAGCACGTCCTTGATATTGCCGAAAACGACGTGGTGATACTCGACGTCGAACGCGCTGCAGACATAGAGCGAGGCACCGAATTCCTGGGCGAGCTCGAGCGCGCTTCTCATCGCTTTGTACGAGTACGACGAGCCGTCGACGCAGACCATGAATCGACCGCCGGACATCGCGCTCGCATCCCGCACGATGAGCATGTCCTTCTCGATCCCGCGTAACGATCGCGCAACGACTCCGCCGAGTTGAGAGAATGCTTGTTTGCCGAGTCCGTGGGCGCCGAGGGCGACGAGATCGTATTGTCTGCCTGACGAGCCGACGAGCTTCGCGGCTTCGTCTTCCTCTTCGGCGACGATGCGTCCGTTCTCGCCGAGTCGAACGTCGCTCCGCGTCTTCGCGCCGCCGTCGTACCCAGCGGCGCGATTCGGATCGAAGCCGATGAGCCCTGGCAGCCGCCCCTCGCCGCGATTCACCTCGCGCACGATCTCCTCGTAGTTGATTCCCTCGAGGAGTTGCCGCGTGATCGGAACGCCGGCGCGCTCACAGCGCATCGCGAGTTGATCGAGAAAGCTGTCAGCGATGAGCTGCAGCCCCTTCTCGATCAACTTGTCGTGAATTTTGCGCTGGCGTTTGATCTCTTCGGCAGTCTGGAACTGTGCGGGGAGGCCGGTCTCGAGCTGACGGAAGCGGACATCGTGGAGACGCGCGGCGTAGACGTGATTGCCGGTGATGCGTCCGCCGGAGGCTCGGCAGATTTCAATGGCTCGTTCGAGAGCCCAATCGGAGTGTGGCGAGTTATCGACGGGAACAAAGACTTCCCTATATGGCATGACTCCGCCCTCGGCCGTGATGGGGTCGCTTAATGGATGCTCCTGAATTGCGATGCTCTTCTCTACAGACCATCAGAGTCGGAGATGCGCGAATTCTCGTGCGCTCCACCCACTCAGACCAACCGAGACAACGTGACCGCGCACGAGAATCGCTATTTGGAGTCGCTCGCGCTCTGCGCTCGCTCCAATTCCTCTCGCGAATCGGCCAACCGAGGCATCTTCGCCGGCGCGAGATATGAAACGGTGCGATTCGCGTGTCAAGGGATTGCGAAAGGAAATTTCGCTCTGTCATCCCGAGCCACCTTGCCGCGCCAAATGGCGCGTGTTCTGTTATCGGTCGACGCAGTACGGTCAGGCGACGCGACCCTTTCGTCGCGCCGCCAGCGTAGCGTCGCCTAACGACTGCCGCAGTCGTGGTGTGACCCTCAACGTGGAGGAGCAACCATGGAGATCGCCCGTGCCCGGAGACATCCCGGCCCCTCTCGGTCCCTCATTATCCTGGCGTGCGTCGCGCTCCTGGGCGCATGTACGGACCAATCGCCGACCGCCGTGACGTCGCGCCCCGACGCGAGCGATGCGGCGCTGAACCTCGACCGCACCGCCGACGCGCATACGCGCTATGTATCGCCGAGCGGGCAGGACGCAGGGAGCTGCAGGGCGTCGTCGCCATGCAAGACGATCAACTTCGCGATCGCCCAGGCGAGTCCCGGTGACGTCGTGTCCGTGGGCAAGGGAACGTACCACGAGTCGGTGAACGTAGCGAAGCGGCTGACGCTTGCCGGCCACGACGCGACGATCGACGCCACCGGACAAGCGTCGCCGCCTAACGCGGTCGTCATCGCGGGCGATGCGGCCTCGGGAACGCGCCTCACCGGGTTCACGATCACGAACGCCGGACTCGAAGGCGTCTTCGTGAACAAGACGTCGCGAATTACGATCGAGCACAATACGGTCGTCAACAACGACACCTACGGACCGAACAATCCTCTGTGCGTGGCCCAGCCCGACGACTGCGGCGAAGCGGTCCACCTCCAGACGGTCACGAACTCGGTCGTGCGCGACAATCTCGTCAAGAACAACGTCGGCGGAATCCTTCTCACCGACGAAGACGGTCCGACACACGGCATCCTCATCGTCGACAATCGTGTGCTCGACAACACGCTGGACTGCGGCATCACGCTCGCATCGCATCACTTCGACCCGACGAAGGCAGCGACACCAGACGTCGCCGGCATCTATCACAATACCGTCCTGCATAACGTCGCAAACGGCAACGGCGCCGCGGGCATTGGCGTTTTTGCCGGCCCGCCCGGCGGCGCGGCCTGGGGGAACACCGTCACCGGCAACGTCGCGAAGCACAATGGCGAGAGCGGGGTCATGATTCACAGCCACACGCCGGCGCAGTACGTCGACAAGAACGTGGTCGTGAACAATGAGCTCGCTGGGAACGGTATCGACGTCGACAATCCGATCGACGACGCGACGACGGACATCAGCGTCTTCAGTGCCGTGATTCCGATTCCGCACACCGTGATCGCCGGAAATCGTCTCAGTGATGCTCATTACGGCATCGTCATCTACAATGCGGTCGAGGTGTCGGGCCTCCGCAGTAACAAGTTCGCGAAGTCGATCGCGGTGCCGATCAAGCGTCAGTAAGCATGTGGCGCTCGCTGATCGCCGTGTCGCTCGTGGCGACCTTGCCGGCAACAGGGTTGCCGCAAGGCCGCCGCGGCGCACCGGTGAATCTCCCCGACGGCCCAGGCAAGGACATCGTTCAGAGCGTGTGCGCGCAGTGCCATTCGCTCAGCCTCATCGCCAACGACGGATACTCGCGCGAGGAATGGCCTCGCATCTTCGGCACGATGATCGATCTGCCTAACGAACAGAAGAACATCGTCGCCGACTATCTCGCCGCGCATTTCCCCGAGAAGGCAAAGCCGCCCGCGGTGTTGATCGCTGGTCCCGCCACCGTGACCTTCAGGGAATGGGCGCTGCCGACGAAAGGCTCACGTCCTCATGATCCACTCGCGACGCCGGACGACGCGCTCTGGTACACGGGACAGTTCGCGAACAAGCTCGGACGCGTCGACACGAAGACGGGCGAGATCAAGGAATACACGCTCACGACTCCCGCCTCCGGTCCGCACGGTCTCGTCGCCGACAAGGATGGCAACATCTGGTTCACCGCGAACTTCAAGGGCTACATCGGCAAGCTCGATCCGAAGACCGGTCACATCACCGAGTACAAGCTCCCCGACGGCGCGCGCGATCCGCACACGCCGATATTCGATCAGAACGGAACACTTTGGTTCACCGTTCAAGCAGCCAACATGCTGGGCCGTCTCGATCCGAAGACGGGCAATGTCAAAATGGTGTCGTCGCCGACGCCGCGCTCCAATCCGTACGGCATGGTCGTCACGTCCGCGGGCATACCGTTCTTCGTCGAGTTCGGGAGCAACAAGATCGCGAGCATCGATCCGAGCACGATGGCGATTCGCGAATGGGTGCTGCCTAACGAAGCAACGCGGCCGCGACGTGTCGCGATCGACAACGACGACATTCTCTGGTACTCCGACTACTCGCGCGGCTACCTCGGCCGCTTCGACCCGAAAACCGGACAGACGCGCGAGTGGGCGTCGCCCGGCGGCCCGAAATCGCAGCCGTACGCGATCACGTTCTCGCGCGGCGCCATCTGGTACGTCGAGTCGGCCGTGAAACCGAACGCGCTCGTCCGCTTCGATCCCAGGACGGAGAAATTCCAGACGTGGGCCATTCCGGGCGGCGGTGGCGTCGTCCGGAACATGATGCCGACGAAAGACGGGAATCTCGTGCTTGCCGAGAGCGGCTTGAACATGGTCGCCCTCGCCGAGCTCGCGCGCTAGCACATTCCTGGCTCGTTAGGTACCCGCATCATGACGAAGCCAAGCGTCGGCGGACTCATGGTGACGTTTCTCATGCTGCACCTTCTCGCGCTCGAATCATGCAAGCCGTATGCGCGCGACGCTGGTAATCGCGATTCGCAAAACTCCCCCTCAACGGCGACGACTATGGCGACCGCAAAGACTCTCACCGAGATCTCGCTCTCGAGCGCTGGCTTCAAGGACGGCGAAGCCATTCCGGTACAGTTCACGTGTGACGGCGCCAACGAATCGCCGCCACTCGCGTGGGCCGACGCGCCCGTCAACACCGCGTCCTTCGCGTTGATCGTCGAAGATCCCGACGCGCCGGGAGGGACGTTCATTCACTGGGTGCTCTACGACATCCCGCCGATGACGCACGCGCTGCCGCAAGGTGTGCCGAAGGGTCCGACGGTGTCGATGCTCGGTGGCGCGAAGCAAGGCAAGACGGGTTTCAAGAACGCGCTCGGCTACGGCGGCCCGTGCCCGCCGAAGGGTTCGGCGCACCACTACCACTTCATTCTGCACGCGCTCGACGCCTCGTTAGGCCTCCAGCCCGGTGCCACCCACGAGGAAGTGGTGGCGGCGATCCGTGGTCACGAGATTGCCCGAGGGGAACTGGTCGGACTTTACGCACGAAAGACGTAGCGGCTAGCCGCCTTTCCGATAGCCGTCCACTGCTTCCCCGAGGCGCTTCAGGAGCTCCGCGCTCGGCGCGATGGAATCGGGCTGCGCCGTTAGGCGCCGAACTGGAGACGACACCCCTGCGAACAGGACGGCGATCAACAGGAAGAGCTGGACATTGCGCGTCCGCATACGCACCTCCTTCCGAGGGTTGACCATCGGCGACACCGAATCAGCGGCCTCTGCAGTCGAATGAGCTTACCGTCGTATCGAGGCGATCGCAAATCGCGGGAGTAGAGGCGCTCCGGGCACTATGACGATACTGCTCGCTGACGCTCGCTAGCACGTCTATATGACGCAGTATCGGGATCATCGGGGAATCTCGGGAAAGCGCGCGAGCTCGAGACTCGAGAAGTGAGTGGTGAGATCGGGCCTACTCCGAGATGCCTGAGTGCGACTTCGAAAAGGCCGGAGCTCATTACTCAAGTCTCGCTTCTGTAGCTCGCCCTCGACGCGACTCGTCCCAGAAATTCCTGAAGAACCCCGCGTTGTCATAGTGCCACGGAGCGACCCCGCTCCTGCTATCGCTAGGGCCCTGAGCTAGAGCAGCTCAGGGCACTATCTGCTCGCCGCTCTCGTCCCATACCGTGAGCGCGTCCACCGGGCAGCTCGCGCACGCGCGCAGCAAACAGGCGCGATCCACCGTCTCCGGCGCGCGGAACACCGCGATGTCCTCGCCATCGAGTATGAACGCGTCCGGCGCGGCCGTGACGCAATCGCCAAACCCGACGCACAGCGTGCGATCGATGCGCACGCGCAAGCCGCCGACGACGCGGTCGTGCAACTCGTCGCTCACATTCCCTCGAGGCCGAGCTCCTCGCGCGCGCGATCCATCACCGCCGGCGTGATCTCGGCAATCGCACGGTCGCGCGCGTAGTCGCTGTAGATCTTCTTCACCATTCCGCGGACGAAGCTCGGCACCTTCGCGAGGCGCAGCTCGGCGTCAGCAGACCACATCGGGCGCGGAGCGCGTGGCGCCTCTTCGGTAAACGCGTCATCGCGGCCGGCGAGAGCGGTGCGCGTGAACTCGAGCGGTTGGTCATCGAGCGTTCGCCCGCCGATCTCGACGCCTAACGTGCTCACGAGCTGCGTCTCCATCGGATTCGCGAGCATCGCGACGCGTCGCCCGCAGCGCGGGCAGGTGAATGACGCGGTGAACGTGCCGTCGCCCGGTTGCTGCCGCTCCTCGAAGGTCATCTGCGTGTCGCAGTCGATGCAAAGGAATTTCAAAGGGGCTAGGGGCTAAGGGCTGGGGGCTAGGGCCTGCACCAGAGACATCGGCAACGGCGGCGTGCTGGCACCTGGTGGGACGAATGGAAGCCGCGCGAGCAATGGTACGTCGAACGCCGCGGCGAGGCGGGCGCCCGCGTTACCCGAGAACAATGGGCCGATCGTGTCACAGGTCGCGCATGCGTATCCGCTCATGTTCTCGACGACGCCGAGGATGGTGACGCCGGCGTCGCGGGCGGCCGCGAGCGCGCGCTGCACCGAGCGCGCGGACTCGTCGCTCGGGATCGTCACGGCGATTGCCGCGAGCTTGTCGTGGACGAGGGTCGCGAGATCGGCGAGGCGTCCCGCGTCCGGCGGCATGTCGATGAGCAGCAGGTCGAGCGCGCCCCACGCCACGTCGCCAAGAAATTCACGCAGCACGCTCGCCTCGGCGGCCCCGCGCCAGACATGCGATTCGCCCGCGGTCGAGCGCCAGGCGAGCGGGCGTCCGTCGTCGAGCAGCAGATCCGTGGAAACCACGCGAATATCGTGGCTGCCTAACGCTGGATGCACCGCATCGTCGCCGACGCGGAGCGGCCCGCAGGCACCGAGCAATCGCGCGACCGTGGGGCTCTGCAGGTCCGCGTCGAGCACTCCGACGGACGCTGCTCGCTCAGCGACCACGCGCGCGAGCGACGCGGTCACGTAGCTCTTGCCGACGCCGCCTTTGCCGCTGACGATGGCGACGACGCGCTTGACGTTTCGCAATCGCTCGATGACGCGTGCTCGTTGCCGGCCGACCTGCTCGCCTAACGCGGAGCGGTCCGGGCCTTCGACGTCGAAATAAGTACGATGAGTCACAGATCCCACGCTGCCCGCGCGAGCATCCAGAGGGTGATGACGATGACGCCGATGCCGACGACGTAGAATGACCGCGGAATCGGCCGGTCGGCGCCGGCGAAAAAAGAATAACGAATGAGGGGAAACAGCAGCACCGCGTCGAGCGCCCACAGTACGCGGACGAAGATCACGTTCTGCCAACGCAAGATCCCGAAGAACACCAGCACAGCGACGCCAGCGCCGGCGATCAGCCACGGCAGGGGTGAACCAAGGGGCGAGAAGGGAAGCAGGCCCGCGCGCCACATCTCGTACGCCGACGCCTCACGCAGGATCGCGGCGTGAAGATATACGAACGCGGCCTGCCTGAATTTCATCTCGCGCGAGGTCCACACGTGCAGTGTGGCCGCATCCGCCATCGAAGACCGTTCCCGTGTGCGACGCGGCGATATTAGCGCTGGGGATCGCAGGGGGTTAGGGGAGTAGGGGCTAGGGGTTAAGTGGGCCTGACAGAATCGGAACAAACGCCGACGCCTGCTGCTTCGTAATTGTATACAAGGACGGTCGAGCAGTCGGACTCAGACGAAACGGTCGGAGAGGAGGGGGACATGTCTCGGATTACTGCATGGGGCATTCGATGCCTCGCGTTTGCTATCGCCTTCACGTCAACGGCAAATGCGCAGCAGCTACCCGCCGGACGCGCGCCCGTGCCGCGGCAAGTGCTGAATGCGAGGACGGTCTTCATCGGGAATGGCGGAAGCGAGAGCTACGGCGCGGACAGCTATTATCATCTCACGAAATTCGACGGCGGTCCGGACCGCGCGTACAACTCGTTCTATGCGGCGGTGAAGGAGTGGGGGCACTACGACCTCGTTGGCACCACCGACGTCGCCGATCTGCTGCTCGTGATTCGATTCACGAATCCCGTCGTCGATCGCTCGAATCTGATCGCGAGCGGGGATCAGCCGCACGACTGGGTCTACGATCCGCAGCTCAACGTGTCGATGAACGATCCCCGAACGGGACTCCCGCTCTGGGCGATCACGGAGCACATCGAGCCGTCGAACGATCGCGCGGTCGCGAACCGGCATTTCGACGAAGCGGTCACGCGGCTCGTCGCTGATTTGCAAAGACTCATCCTGAATCCCGATGCGCCCGTTGCGCAAACGCCGCCGCCGGGTGCAATCGCCGCGGCGGAGAAGTATCAACGCGGGAAGCATGCGGGCATCGGAATGTTGTTAGGCGCAGCCGTCGGCACATACGTCGGCTCGCGGTCGGTGAACGACGCTTGCACCGACTTCAATAACCTCGAAGGGTGCTATTCGCGCGGCGTGTCGCGCGGACGCAATATCCTCATCGGCGGCGTCGCGGGCGCCATCGCAGGGTCCCTCATTGGTTGGGTGTGGCCGACCAGCGTCGAGGGATTGCCGGGCGTCGAGGTGCGCTATTAAGATCGCAGGGCCATACCAGGAGAGGGCATGGTCCTCGGACATTACGGCGTCGCCTTTGCCGCCAAGCGCCTAACGCCGCGCACGTCGCTCGGGACGTCGGTGCTCGCCGCGCAATGGCTCGACGAGCTCTGGCCGATCCTCGTCGTCGCCGGCGTCGAACAGGTGGCCGTGTCATCGGCACCGGTCGGCGCGAGCACATTGGATTTCGTCTACTATCCGTTCTCGCACAGTCTCGCCGCCGCCGTCGTCTGGAGCATCGTCTTCGGAGGACTCTATTTCTTATCGCGGCGCGATCGTCGGAGCGCATTGATCGTTGGACTGCTCGTGCTGAGTCATTGGGTTCTCGACTTCCCGATGCATCTGCCCGACCTCCCGCTCTGGCCTGGCTCGTCGACGCGCGTGGGGCTGGGCGCATGGCGATCGTTTCCGCTCACGATTTTTCTCGAGCTCGTGATTTTCATTCCCGGACTCGTCGTGTACCTTCGCGCGACGCGCGCGCGCGACCGCGTGGGAAGTTGGGCGCTGTGGACGATGGTGATCGTGCTCGTGCTCATCTATTTCAGCAGCTTCGTCTCGCCGGCACCGTCGAGTGGTCGCGCCGTCGGCTTCAGTGCCCTCGGCCTCTGGCTGTTCGTGCCGTGGAGCTACTGGATCGATCGTCACCGTGAGGTCGTGGCGGCGAGTCCGGTGACGCCATCATGAGGTGGCTGCGGCGGCCGGGCGTGGTCGCGCCGATCCCGTTGTTGGTGCTCTTCGGCGCGTTCATCGCGGCGATCGTCTACATCGTCGCGGCCTCGTTCGTTCGACGCGATGCACCGGTCTTCTCGCCGTCGCCGATCGAGCGCGCGCGGCGAGCGAACTGGGAACGCGCCGGCGACACGTTGACGATCGACGCGAGCGACGGCGATCGCTGGCAGTATGTATCGCTGGCGCGCGGACGAGTGCTCACGCTGCCCGACACCGCGAGTTGGGACATCGCGGTGCAGCGCTATCGCGTCATCACTCCAACGAGTGGAGGGATCGCGGACCTCGGTGCCACGACGTTCGATGGCGCGCGCGTCGATAAATCGTCACGGTTCGTGCCGACGACCGGCGTCGACCAGCCGCAGAACGACGCCATCGATCATTGGTATCGTTATAACATGCTCACGCACTTGCTCGAGCCCAACGGGCACGTGTTCGCCGTCCGGACGCCTGGCGCGATGTTGTGGAAGGTGGCCGTCTTGAGCTATTACTGCCCGAAGCTACAGGCAGGATGCCTCACCGTGCGTTACGCGCCGACGCAACCGGCACCTTAATGCCCGTCGGCGCGGAATGTGCCTTGGTGTCGCGTTTGCTCGGGGGCGAGCAATCAACATCTGCGAGGACGCAACGATGAGAATAGTTCCGCCAAGCTTGACACACGTCACAATCGCGGCGCTCGCCGGCATGCTGTTCGTGCTGCCGAGCACGGGGGCGCAGGCTCAGCCGCCACGGCAGATGGGCGGGCAGAACGAGCGGGCACGGCAAGCGTGCGACAATGCCGCGGCTCAGGCCGGCTACCGCGTGATGCGGCGCGACCGCGAGAACGTGAATGGCAACTCCTATCAATTGCCGATGCACGTGTCGCACGGGTCGAACGAGAGCGACATCACCTGCAGCTACGACTTCCAGCGCCGCGTGGCGAACGTGCCGCCGTGGGCCGGCCAGACCGTAGCGAACGGCCCTGGCAGCCGGTACATGCAACGTGCGCAACGGACGTGTGAGAACTACATCAACCAGCGCCGCGGCATGCACGTGATGCAGGTGGGAACGCCGACGCAGCACGGACAGCGGCAGTGGGACGTCCCAGTCACCGTGCGGCGAAATGGCCGCGGCGACGAAACTGTCACGTGCCGATACAACACCGCGAATGGAAAGGTGTCGTTGCATTGAGTGAGTGACGCTCGTCTTCGCGATGGGGTTTGGCCTCGTAGCCAAGTCCCATCGCGAGGAGCTCAATGACGAAATGGTTAGTGGCAGCTGGGGTCCTTGTCGCCGCGATCGTCGCGGGCTGCAGCGCTCCGGAGCAGGTGCCGCAGACGTGCGGTGGTCCGCCCGGCGTGCTCGTGCAGGTTGCGGGCATCGTGCTCGAGGTGCGCGATCCCTTTGGTCGGGGCCAGGCCATCGGCACGACGGCGACTGTGAAGCGCTCCGATGGAATCACGGCGCCCGCCGACGTTGAGGATACGCTCAAGATCGGATCCGCATTCGATCTCGCCGGCAGCTTCTCGGTGACGCTGAGCCGTCCCTACTATCAGGATGCGACCGTATCGAACGTCAACGTCACGCCGAACGGTTGCATCGTGAACACGACGACGGTGCCGGTCGTCATGCAGCTCGCGGCCGGAGCGCCGCCGCTGCGCGCGATGACCGTCCTCGGCGCGGTGTTCCTCGATCACGCCGGCGCGCAGGCGCAGCTCGTCCCCCACTTCGACGCCGATCCGGGCGTGTCGACGGCCGTCACCTGGCAAGTGGACGACGCGACGCTCGCGAGCGTCGACGCGAATGGCGTGGTGACGGCCAAGTGCACGAAATCGGGCGGCACGGTCAAGGTGACGGCGACGTCCGCGGTGGACGCGTCGATCACGAGCTCCGTGACGATGGGCA
This sequence comes from Gemmatimonadaceae bacterium, assembly GCA_036496605.1. Taxonomy (NCBI): domain Bacteria; kingdom Pseudomonadati; phylum Gemmatimonadota; class Gemmatimonadia; order Gemmatimonadales; family Gemmatimonadaceae; species Gemmatimonadaceae bacterium. Next base: position 22,280 of record DASXKV010000017.1, read on the forward strand.
TCGCGCCGGTGGCGAGTTGTCCATAGTGAACGCCAGGTCGGCGGTCGCCTGCATCATGCTCGGCGGAGCGGCGATCGTCGCATCGTGCGGTGGCGATAAGCCGACGGCCAACTGCGGGCAGCCTGTTTTGGGCGTCATCATCTTCGCGCCCGGGATCGATCTGCTCGTGCGCGATCCCTTCGGTCGCGGTCAGGCCATCGGCACGTCAGCGACGATTCGTGGCTCGGACGGCACGACAGACCAGACGCGCGCCGAGGACACGCTGCACCTGGTGTCCGAGGCCAATCGCACGGGGACGTTCACGGTAACCGTGACGCGGCCGTACTACCGCGACGCCACGATCACGAACGTGAAGGTGACGCCTAACGGCTGCTTCCCGAACACGACCACGGTGCCAGTGACGCTGCAGTTGGCGGCCGGCGCACCGTCCCTGCGCGCGATGATTCTCCTCGGGCAGCAGTTCCTCGATGCGCCGGGCGCGCAGGCACATCTCGTGACCCACTTCGACGCGAATCCTGATGTCTCGACGGCGGTGACGTGGGATGTAAACTCCCCGACACTGGCGTCCGTCGATGCGAACGGCATCGTAACGGCGAAGTGCACGACGACCGGCGGCACCGTGACGGTGATGGCGACGTCGCTAGTGGATCCGTCGATTACAAGCTCTGTAAACCTGGGCGTCGCGCCCGCGGCGAGCTGCCCGTAACGAGTGAGCCGAGTGTGGACTGAAGGCGGAGGGGCTTCGGTTGTGGGGTAGCAGCCGGTGGGCTACATTGCGCTATCCGCCGGACGCTTGGTGAGGCCGGCGACGGGACGTAGCGCAGTCCGGTAGCGCACCTGAATGGGGTTCAGGGGGTCGCGGGTTCAAATCCCGCCGTCCCGATTTAAGCAGTTACTAAACAACGACTTACAGCGACCTCGATCGCTGTAAGTCGTTTTGTTAAACATACACCACAAGTGAGCCTACTTAAGGTGTTGATGAGCATATTCTTATTCTGAGTCACCGGCGCGAAATGTGTCATGAATGGCGATTATCGTTTTTTCCGTGGGGTATGATTTGAGTCATTCCGGACGAAATCGATATCTGGCGGCAACCCCACGACACGGCGAGCGGTTCTCGTAAGTCCTTTGATAACAACGCGGTTCCAAGGGCCCCGTAGCGTGAACGCTGCTGCACCTGATGGCCAATCAGGTGGTCGCGCGACGAAGAACCCCGAGGCCAACGGCGAGACATGCACCCGATTCCTCGTCGAGCGCGGAGCCGCCCTGTTGATACCGCGGTATGCTGCGACCCGGCACTGATACGAAGGTGCAATGTCTGAACACCGTCGGGCGCTCGCAGTATGCGTGAACAATGAATGACGGAGCTCAAGAATGGCATTCGACACGACCCTGATGCCCCCTGCGCCCAGCGACGCTCTGGCGGAGCGCAGCGGTGACGCATCGAACGGCTTCGCGACCAAGAACAGTCTTCCGCTCGGAACGCGACTGGAGGTCTGTCAACTACTGAACCAGCGCTTGGCAGAGTGCGTCGATCTCGAGACGCAATGCAAGCAGGCGCATTGGAACGTGAAGGGGCCAAATTTCATCGCGCTCCATGAGCTGTTCGACAAAGTGCACGAAGCGGTCGACGAGTACGCAGATCTCATCGCGGAACGGATTGTCCAACTCGGTGGCGTCGCAGAGGGAACCGCTCGCGCGGCGGTGCGACGGTCGACCCTGCTCGACTATCCACTGAACATTGCTGCCGGGGACCTGCACGTCGCCGCGCTGTCGGACGCCCTGGCTGAGTTCGGGCGAGCAGCCCGCATTGCGATCGAAGAAATGAACGAGCTCGAGGACGCGGGGAGTGCCGACGTATTGACGGAGATCTCACGCGGCATCGATAAGTGGCTCTGGTTCGTCGAAGCGCATCAGCAAACCTCCTCGGAGAGTGTTCGATGAGAGACTCACGCACGGTACGCCTAACGCTGGTCGGTCTGGTCATCGCTGGCATCGTGGGCACCGATGCCCTTGGTGGACACTCCTCATCGGCCTCCGCCGCAGAGCTGACCGCGCCTACCAGCCCCGGACGCGCAACCAGGAGCTCGGCCGCGAAACCCACCATCGTTCTCGTTCACGGTGCTTTCGCGGATGCCACTGGATGGCAGCATGTCATCCCCATCCTCGAGCGCGATGGGTACAACGTCGTCGCGGTGCAGAATTCCCTCGCGTCGCTCTCGGGAGACGTCGAGACGACGAAGCGGCTCATCGATGCGCAAACCGGACCCGTCGTCGTCGTGGGCCATTCGTACGGTGGGGCCGTCATCACGGGAGCAGCGGCAGGAAACGCGAACGTCGAGGCCCTGGTGTATATCGCCGCCTTCGCGCCGGAACCCGGAGAAGCCGTCGCCGCCTTTGGCGAGAAGTATCCTGCGCCGCTCGGCAAGGCGCTCAAGTCCGATGCAGCTGGCTTTCTCTACGTCGATCGCGCGTACTTCCGCCAGCTCTTTGCGCCTGACGTACCCGGAGTGGAAGCACGCGTCATGGCAGCAACGCAGAAGCCGATTCACAACAGTTCATTCGGCGAGTCCGTGCCCGAGGCAGCGTGGAAGACGATCCCTTCGTGGTACATCGTCGCGACTGAGGATCAGGCGCTCAATCCGGAGCTCGAGCGATTCTACGCCAAGCGCATCAACGCGACGACCATTGAGATCAAATCGAGTCACGTTGTCTTCATCTCGCACGCACTGGAGGTGGCTCGGTTCATCGAGCGCGCGGCGAACGTGCCACGCCCCGGCGGCGCATAGCAGTCATTCTCTGGGCCACGTAGGCGCGCGCATCGACCTCGTGGCCTTGAAGCGTCGTGAGGCGCACGATCTTCAATGCCGAAGCAGCTCGAGCGAGGCGTACGCTGCGGTTGCGCGCTGTTGCAGTTCGGCGCCCGAAACAGCACGGCTGTCATCCTGGTCCCGATCGCACTGGGCGCACCACCCGATACCAAAGTCTCATACACCATCGCACCGGCTGGGCGCAGAATTCCGAGGCCGCGCACAGGTCCAGAGAGGTTGTGATGCGCCCCGAGATCGTTCCCGGTGCAGTGTTTCCTGATTACGAGCTACCTGACCACCAGGCCAGGACCCGATCATCATCGCTCGAGGCCACCACTGCCCCAAGGAACCCCAGCAGCGGAGCTCGCGGCGTTCTACTCGAAGATTGCCGTTGCGTACACGCAGATCGTGACAATCGCGACCGACGGGGATGCCCATCGACCGTCGACCTCTGGCATGAC
>DASXKV010000018.1 GCA_036496605.1 Gemmatimonadaceae bacterium
CAGAAGAAGAGTGCACTGCGAGCTCAATCGCAGCGGACGATCTCGTCCGCCAAGCAACCATCAGGGCTGATTGCACGGGAAAAAACGCCCACGCAATCCGCACGGACGAAGTCCGCCCTTGACAATCGCTCTCATAGAACCACTGACATGGCGCTGAGACCGCTGACTCGCTCCTCAACAGCGACGGCTCCATGCACCAAGGAGCAGAGGGTTTCTTGTTCCGATGCGTCGGGAAGCCTCCAACGGTCAGGGAGCCTCCCGACACATTCACAAATTCACAACGTCACTGCGCGCGGAGCTGTCTCCGTACACGGAGCCCGTCAGTGGTTTCAGCGCAGTGTCAGCGATTTCAGCGGCCCGCTAATCTCAACCGTTCCCGGAATCCTGTGATGAACCAATTATTGGACTCGAACAGTGGGCCACGGAAGCCACTGACACGGCGTTGGCACCGCCGAAGGATTGCGTGGACCGATCTTTCAGCCGGGAGATGACTGGGTATTCGCGAGTGCTGTCGAGGATGACTCGTTTGACTTTCGGCTTCGGGCCAAAGAATAGAATGAGACCGAGAGGCAGCCGAGTCACGTTCAAGTAGTTGAGCACTTGTGGTATCGCTTCGGAGTCGAGGAATCGGCCCGTCTTTATCTCTACGATAAGCGTCTTTTCGATGATCAGATCGGCGCGATAGCGCCCAATCGCCTCACCCAGATGGAATAGCTCGAAGGGCACTTCTCGCTCAACGCCAAGCCCCGCGAGCTTGAGTTCGACGGACAGTGCCCGTCTGTAGACGGATTCCAAAAAGCCGAATCCAAAGGCGTCGTAGGTACGGTAGAATCCCGCGATGACGTCGCCTGTGAGCTCAGAAAGCGGATAGTTCGCGTCAACGAATGCCATGCGCAACGATGGCCGCAAGCGCACACTAAGTACTCATCCTTCCAGCGCCAGCTGTTGCCTATCGCCGCCGGGAACCAGTCAGCGTTTTCAGGGCCGTGTCAGCAGTTTCAGCGGCCCCCTACGGCTCATTCCGAAATTCCGCGAAAAACCCCTTACTTCGCCGGCGTCGCGATACTGCCCGGATTCGCCAGCCGCGGCGAATCGTGAATGATCTCTCCACCGAGATACGCCGTGCGAGCGACGGTGCTGAGCCCGAAGAGCGCGAGCACGGCGACGACGACGCGGAGCCACACCGGCGGAAGTCCCATCGTCTCGCGGCGAAGCATTCGCCACCACGTATACGCGCTTGCCGCGCCCATGACGAGCACACAGCCCAGCGCCCATCCCGCCGCGGCATCGTGCGCGTCGACCATCGAGCGCACGACGTACCACGTATTGCGAAGCGCGTCGGACGCCTGATCGCCGGCGAAGTACACGGGGTAGATGCTCAGTCCCGCCAGCGTCAACGTCGCCACGGCGTACAGCCAGACGGCGCGTTGCCTAACGATCAGCGCGAGCGCCAACACCGCGCTCCCGACCACGGTGAGGATGATCGGGAAGTGATTGATGAGGATGTGAATGTAGGGCCAGTTCATATGGGTCCGGTGAGATGTCCGGGCGAAGGCTAACCTTTCGTGTCGCGACCGGTGAGCACCACGCGTATCGAGCGGCGAAGCCGGCCCATCGTTCCCTCTTCGCCGCGTCCATCCCCCGATCGCGCGCGTGGGTATGGTCGGCCTTCCTCCTGGAGCACGTCGAGGGGGTAGGCAGCGCCACCATTCATGACGTATCGAATGACTTCCTCGATGCCGCGGCGACGAAGCTTGTATTTCGGGAGCTCCGCAAGCGAAACCCACTCGGCACGCAGCGACTCCCGATCCGGCTTCTGCTTCGTCGTCGTCGCGCCGCGTGGCTCGCCGAGGAACACGACGCGCAGTCGCGCCTCGCTCCCGGGTGTGTGTTCGATGCGCAGGATGCCGGTCAATCGGATCTTGACCCCTGACTCCTCCAGCGTCTCGCGCACCGCTCCTTCGGCGATCGACTCCTCGGGCTCGACGCGCCCTGCCGGAAGATGCCAGCCCTGATCCTTCTTTCGCTCCTGCACGAGGAGAAAGCGGTCGCCATGCTTGACGACGACCGCAGCGAAATACCAGGTAGGAATCGGCTCGCGTGGCAAAGCTCGAGGGGTGGCTGGTCGCTGAAAATTACGGCAACGCGTACGCTACGTAAGCGTCACCGGACGGCGTACCGAGCTTCCCGCCACCCGCCGCGATCACGACGTACTGCTTGCCATGCACCGAGAACGTACTCGGCGTCGCGTAGCCGGCCGCCGGCAGCGACGTCTCCCACAGTAGCCTGCCCGTCGACTTGTCGAACGCGCGAAATTTGGCGTCCTGCGTTGCGGCAATGAAGACGAGTCCGCCCGCGGTCACGATCGGTCCACCGTACTGCTCCGCGCCGGTGTTGCTCATGCCCTTGGCCGACAGCTCGGAGTGATCGCCAAGCGGAATTCGCCACTTGTACGCACCGGTGTTGAGATCGATCGCGCTCAGCGTGCCCCACGGTGGCTTGATCATGGGCATGCCGGCCGAGTCTCGCCATCGCTCGTAGCCAAGGAACGCGTAGGGTGCCTTTGCTGACTCGACGCGATGCGTCGATCTCGCAAGCACTACATGCGGCTTGCCCACGAGATACGCGATCACCGCACTCTTCTCCTTCTCCGGCAGGTTCGCAAACGCCGGCATGAAGCCGCGTCCGCGCTCGATGACGTCCTGCAACTGGTCGATGGAGAGACGCGAGCCGACGCCGACGAGCGATGGCGCGCGCTCCTGTCCGCGCCGGTCGCGTCCATGGCAGCTCGCGCAGGCCGCTGCATAGACTGCCGCTCCGGTGCGCGAGCGACTCGCGATCGGAACCTTCGCGACCTCGCGCATCGCGGCGATCCAGGGGACGTCGCTCGCGTTGACGTAGATCACGCCCGTCGTGGTATCGACGGCCGCGCCGCCCCACTCGCCGCCACCATCGAAGCCGGGGAGAATGATCGTGCCCTCGACACTCGGCGGCGTGAAGAGCGAGTCGGCCCGAAGGGCATGAAAGCGCTCGAGTGCTGCCGCGTGCGCCTCCGGGCTGATACTCGTTAGGTCGACCTCGGTCATGCGCTGCCGCGCGAAGGGAGCCGGCTTCGCGGGAATCGGCTGCGTCGGCCACGCCTGTTCGCCGCGCAAATCGGACGACGGAACGGGTCGCTCCTCGATCGGAAAGAGCGGCTTGCCCGAGGTACGGTCGAACACGAAGACGAACCCACTCTTGGTGATCTGCGCGACCGCGTCGACGCGATGGCCGCCGCTCGTCAGGGTCACGAGATTCGGCGCGGCGGGGAGATCGCGATCCCAGAGATCGTGGTGCACCGACTGGAAGTGCCAGATTCGCCTTCCGGTGTTGGCGTCGAGCGCGAGCAGGGTATTCGCGAAGAGATCCGCGCCGACGCGATCGCCGCCATAAAAATCTGGGGTCGCGGAGCCGGTTGGTATGTAGACGATGCCGCGTTTCACATCTACTGACATGCCCGGCCAGGAATTCGAGCCGCCGACCGTGCGCCACGCATCCGCGGGCCACGTCTCGTAGCCAAACTCGCCGGGTCGCGGAACCGTGTGAAAGGTCCAGCGGATGCGTCCCGTGTGCACGTCGTACGCTCGCACGTCGCCGGGCGCGGAGCCTTCGCCTTCGCCGACCCGCGATCCCTGGATGAGCAAATCCTTATAGGCGACGCCGGGGCTCGTCGCAACGAGATACTCGCCGGCGACGTCGCGGCCGAGTCCAGCCGCGAGATCGAGCGAGCCGAGGTTGCCGAAGACGCGATCCGGCTTTCCCGTGCGCGCGTCGAGCGAATAGAGCCGGCGGCCGGCGGTGAAGAAGATCCGCGCATCGCGATCGTCTGCCCAGTAGACGACGCCCCGGTTCACGTGCGACTCGCGCGTGCCGCTCGCGAATGGATCGAATCGCCAGAGGAGCGCGCCATTGTCGGCGCGAAGCGCAACGATGGCGAGCGCCGGTGTGGTCGTATAGAGAACGCTATCGACGACGATAGGGGTCGCCTGCATCTCGGAATGTTCGGTTGGGATGTCGCCCGTGTGATAGGTCCACGCCACGCGTAGCTGGCCGACGTTGCCACGGTTGATCTGGTCGAGCGACGAGTACCGGGAATTGCCTGGTTCGCCTCCGGTGACGCGCCAATCGATGGATGGTTCGGTGCGCCGGCCGCATGCGCCGGCGCCGAGCAGCGCGCCGACCGTCAGCGCACGCCTAACCGTCGACAGCCACGGCTCGCCCGACGGCCTCAACTCGGGGTCTTGTTCGGTCATTGTCAGGCCGCTCGACGAGATGGGGTACAAAGATGAATTTTGATCTTGATTCCGGCCATCCCCCGCAGCAAGCCCGATCATCAAAAAGGGAGACTCGTGACAAAGCCTCTGGTTCTCTCATGCGCGGCGCTCGCAGTCTTGCTCGTCGGCGCTCCCGCGGCGGCGCAGCAGATCGGTGGTACCGTCTTCGTCGACGCGAACGGCAATGGCCGGCGCGACTCGAACGAGCGCGGCGTCGCTGGCGTCGCCGTCTCCAACCAGGACACGGTTGTGACGACGGACGCATCGGGCGCCTTCCGCATTCCGCGCGGCAGCTCGCGGATCGTTTTCGTCTCCTTCCCCGATGGCTTTCGCGCGCGCGGCGCGTTCTGGCGCGCGGTCGGTGACAGCGCCTCGAGCATCGCCTTCGCACTCACGGCGACAGGACGCGTCCGCGCGTTCAGCTTCGTTCACGCGTCCGATACTCACATCTCGCCCGCGAGCGTCGACCGCACGCGCCGCCTCGGCGCGCTCGTCGATTCACTCTCGCCCGCGTTCCTGATCGTTACCGGCGATCTGGTGCGCGACGCGCTCCGCGTCGGCGAGCCCGAGGCGACGAGCTACTACGATCTCTTCGCGCACGAGACGTCGGCTTTTCGCACGGCCATGTGGACCGTGCCCGGGAACCATGAGAATTTTGGTATCGAGCGCGACAAATCACACGTCAGCGCGACAAATCCGCTGTACGGTCGAGGTATGTACCGCAAGTACTTCGGCCCGGATTACTACTCGTTCAACTACGGCGGCGTGCACTTCGTCGGGCTCAACACCGCGGACATCGAGGATCGGTGGTACTACGGACACGTGGACAGCCTGCAGCTCGCGTGGCTCCAGCGCGACCTCGCGCTCGTTCCGCCGACGATGCCCGTCGTCACCTTCGATCACATTCCATTCGTCTCGACCATCGAAGCATTCAACGGCTACATGGATGGCCCGCCCGCTCCGTCCCTGATCACGGTGAATGGAAAGACGGTGTATCGGCACACGGTCTCCAATGCCGGTGATGTGTTGAGCATCCTGCGCAAACGGAACCACGTCCTCGCTCTCGGCGGCCATTTCCACGCGGCCGAAAAGGTGGTGTACGAGATCGAGGGCCAGCGGACGCGATTCAATCTCGCGGCGGCGATCGTGGGCCCGACGAACTCACATGGCCTGGTCTTTCCGTCGGGCGTGACGCTCTACACGGTGCGCGACGGCGTGATCGACGATGGGAAGTTCATACCACTCGGATTTCCGGAGCGCGTAACGCCGTAGAACACTCTTCAGGTGAACGGCTCGCCGCAAGTTGGTCTCCGCAGAGTTGCGTGTGTTCTCGGTCATGCAATCGCGGAAACAAACCCGCCAGGCCACACTGACGAAGAGCTATTACGGATGCTTCGGATAGGGCGGATGCTTCTGATCTCTCCTCGAGCGCGCACAGCTCCGCTCGCAACGAGCCGGGATGCACTTTGTGAACGACCTCGGTTAGCCACCAGCGTCAGTGCTCGACTGGTGTGCCGTTCACAAAACATTCCGACTCTGGAGAGAGGAGTCCGACGATTCGAGGAACGATCAGAAGCATCCGCCCTATCCGGAGCATCCGCAATGAACCTGTTCAGTGTGGCCACCTCGGCGGGCACCCAAGAGAGCAAAAACCGTTCAGTCCCGAGGCGACGGCGCGACAACGAGAGGCGTTCGATCGATGCGCGCCATGCGGAAGTGGCCTCGAGCAGCACAGCGGTAGGCGCGCTGGGCCCACGCGCCGCTCACGCTGTCGCCCTCAATCCGCCCCCACATCGACAGGCCGCCGTGCGCAACACTTGGAATGAGCTCGACCTGCACGGAGTCCGTGCCGCTGAGTGCGCCGAATACCTCGGTTGCCGTCGTTGTATCGACGGAACCGGCAGCCGTGTCGCGCGCGAGCGGAGCGCCAAACATGGGCGCGAAGTCGACGGAAAACCGTCCACGTGCGGCCGTACCTTCGGTCACGAACATCAAACGGCCGCGCACTCGCCTAACGGTCGGAGCCGGCGCATTGGTGCTCGCCGAGTCGAGCGTGTACTCGACGTCCCAGGTTCCAGTCAGCGACGGCGATGGTGGCGGCGCAGTGACAGCGGCGCCGCCTAACGTCACGGCCGGCGTGGCTGGCGGACGCGCGAACCGGAGATTGTGCCACCAGACTGCCTTGCTCAACTCGCCGTCCGCGCCAAACTGGAGCGGCACGCTGATGGCGAATGCGCCGAGCCCGACGCCAGCGATGACCTGGTCGCGCTTGCTCACGTGACCGGCGCCAATCGCGCGGAGAATAGCGACGCCAATCGCCAGAGCGCCCGCGTCGGTGAAGCCTGCGCCAACTCGACGTAAGTGCAAGGCACGGCGTGCATGCCCGGCCGCCGAGTCGGCGCCGGCCACTGACGCGTCGGGACCACGCAGCGCGTCGGTGACGTCCATTGGCCAGAAGAAATGCAGATTCGCGACGCGCTGTCCCGTGCTTCCACGCACGACGCCGAGACCGTCCCAGCTTGGCGCGATACGAAGCGCGCAGGCGCTATAGCTGCACGTCGTGTCCGCCACAGTAGCGCGAGACGGACCGACCACCTGCGCGTCCGCTTGGGATCCAACGACACACCCAACGACGGTGAATAGCCAGCACTGTCTCATGATATGCGCTCGCTGATCAGGCTCGCCGATCCATTGCTTCAGTGGGACGGCCGGATCGACAATGCGTGCCGGAAGACGTTCCGCGGGTCCCACTGGTCTTTGACACGCTGTAAGCGCGGGTAGTTTGCCTGGTAATACAAAGTCGACCAGGATACGCCAGAAGTATTCAACGACGGATCGGCGAGATCGGTGTCAGGATGGTTGATCAAAGTGCCATCGTAGGCGTCGCCAGGTACCGGCACGCCACCCGTATCGGCGAATAAATCCCGATAAAAAGCCCGCGCCCAGGCCAGGTTCTTCTCTTCCTCGCGTGGATCGAGCCAGCCGGTGTTGCAGGCGATGTCGAAGATGGCGCCGCGTTGAGGCGATGCCGTCGCATCGGGCGCGATGGCGTTCACGCGTCCGCCATACGTCGCGAAGCCCAGCATCCCGCCCATGACGTCGTGCGCGTCGCTCGTTAGGTTGTCGTAAGCGATGGCCACCTGATGATCGGTGAGTCGCCTCTTGAGGAGCGCATCCTTGACCTTCGAGCAGACGCCGCCCGGCGGCATGCCGAAGAGATCGGGGAAGGGGTTCAGCGCGAAGTCGAGCCACGACATTCGTGCAATCTCCTTCTTGCTCGGCGCGATCGTGCGCTCGCCTAACGCCGCAAGGTAATCCTCGATTTGGCCCTCGGCGGCCCCGCCGGCGGTGCTCATCCCGCGAATTACGATCGTCCCGAACTGTTTGCGGTGGAGCTCGAGCAGCGTCCAGAGCGACGTGTTCGGTGACTCGGCGTCGCTGTTGCGCTCCGACCACGTGCCATGATTGGTGAGTAGTTGCTCAAAGATTTCACGATCGACGTCGCTCCAGCTCCACTCCGCCCGGAAGGTGGTGATCGATTCCGGCGCCTTCGGCAACGAACGGAAGCAGTAGCGCGTGACGACGCCGAAGTTTCCGGCGCCGCCGCCGGTGTGCGCCCACCACAGCTCACGATTTGGATCGGACTCCTCGCGGGTGGCGACGACGTTTCGCGCACGGCCACTGGCATCCACGGTCACCACTTCGACGGCGTAGAGATAGTCCGCGGCAAGGCCGAGCTCGCGGCAGAGAAAGCCAAAGGCGCCGCCCGCGACGTGCCCACCCATGCCGATCGCCGGATACTCGCCGAGCGGGAGCAGCGTGCCCCATCGCTCGTGTAGCGCCTTGAAGGTTTCGCCGACGGTGGCGCCAGCCTCGACCGCGACGGCGTGCATCTCGTGATCGTAGTAGACGCGCTTCATCGGTGAGACGTCGAGAATCACTCGAACATCGGGATCGGAGACGAATCCCTCGAGGCAATGGCCGCCGCTCGTCACGACGAGCCGTCGTCCCTCGCGCGACGCGTCTTCTACGGCGCCGATCACCTCCTCGGTCGAGCTAGCGATCACGACGTAGTCGGGCCGCCCGCTGAAGCGTTTGTTGAAGCGCTTGTCGACGACGTCATGGTAACGGCGATCGTCCGGCCCGATGTGGGCTGGTGCGCTCGATGAGTCTTTGCTGATGTCCGTCGACAACATTCTTGGATACGCTCTCGGGTACGGATCGAGCCGAGCGCCGAAGGCCCAACCTCCGGTGTACTCGGTAACGGCAAAGACAATCTCGTTCCGGCCGTGCCCGAGCGGCAGGTACCTTCCCAATCGGCGACGGTGAGCGGCACTGTTATGGTCCGTGCGGCTGCCCTCGTACTACGAATCGATACAGACTTATGCCTTCTCCGCAATTTCTCGATGGCGTGCGCGTGGCGACGATGGCGCAGAACGTCCCTGGGCCGCTCGCGGTCGCGCGCATGTGGCAAGCCGGCGCGCACGTCACCAAGATCGAGCCGCCGGCGGGTGACCCGTTGCGGTCGCTCGCGCCGGCGTGGCATACCGAGTTGCACGAGGGGATCACGATCGAGCATCTCGACCTCAAGACGCACCCAGCGCGCGAGCGCCTGATGACACTCCTCGATGGCGTCGATCTCTGCATAACGAGTCAACGTCCGTCGCAACTCGCGCGGCTCGGTTGCGATCCGGAGGCGCTGCGGGCGCGAGTCCCGGGGTTGCGCATCCTTCGGATTGTCGGGAGCATTGCCGAGCCGGAGCTGGCAGGTCACGATCTGACGTACCAGGCGCAGGCGGGCATCCTCGGCGACGAGATGCCGCGGACGCTCACTGCCGACGTCATAGCGTCGGAGCGCGTCTTTGCGACGGCGCTCGCACTACTCCGTCAGCCGCCGGGCGCAACGATCGACGTCGGCCTGGTCGAGAGTCTCGAGCCGATGCTCGCGTCGCTGCGTCATGGCGTCACGACGCCTAACGGGCCGCTCGGCGGTGCCATAGCGCGTTACCGGCTGTATCCAGCGAGAGTGGGACGTGTCGCTATCGCCGCGCTCGAGCCCCACTTCGCGACCCGGCTTTATCAGCAACTCAACCTGCCCGAAGGCTCCGACCTGTCGTCCAATTTCCGCGAACGGACGGCGACAGAGTGGGAGGCGTGGGCACGAGAGCGCGACCTCCCGGTCGCCGCCGTGAAAGATTACGGCTCGAGAAGCCAGTAGACGTCCGTGCGAACCTTCGCGGGGTCGTCGAACCAGTGTCCGTAAACCTCCCAACGCGTGCCGGTGCGCTTGCGGTTGTTTTCTCGACACCAGGCAATGACGGCGTTGTGCGTTTCGCCGAGTTTGGCGTAGTCGCCCCAGTGAGTCGCGGTCGCCGCCACGCCAACCGGCAATTCCGCGTAGGTCACGGCTCCGTTAGGCGCAAAGGCTGCCGTCACGCCGACGCCGAACTGCACGTCCAGCTCGTGCTGTGGGTCGTCGGTCTCGCGATAAACGAAGATGTTCTGTCCGTCGATTGGGAGTCCCGTAGCGCGCGCCGTCGCGTACACTTGATCGAGATACTGGGCGAAACTCGTCGGAATACGCGACGCCGGCAGGCGCGCTCGCACGGTTGCCATCCCGCGCGGCACCGTGACCGTGAGCGACACGGCTGATGTTGTCATTCTTGTCGTCGTTGTCGGAGGACCTCATAGAGCGCGATCGCGACGCTCGTCGACAAGTTAAGCGAACGCACACGTTCCGACAGGATGGGCATCGTCACGAATCGGCCGCGGTAACGCTCGTGCAGATCGGCGGGCAAACCTCCCGTTTCTCGCCCGAAGATCAGCACGACATTCTCGCCGCCGAGTGGCGCGTCCCAGAACAATCGCTTCGCCTTCGTCGAGAAGAAGAAGGGCTCGCCGAGCGAGGGCAACTCCCTCTCGAACGCATCCCAGCCTGGCCAGACGCGCAGGTCGACGTGTTCCCAGTAGTCGAGCCCCGCGCGCTTCACCTCGCGCTCGTCGAGTGAGAAGCCGAGGGGCTCGACGAGGTGCAGGGTCGCGCCGGCGGCGAGGCAGGTGCGGCCCGCATTGCCCGTGTTCCAGTGAATCTCCGGATGCACCAGCACGACGTGCGTCGCCACTGGAGATTCAGGTTTTCTGCACGCGTTACGCGCGCAAGCGAGAGGCGAGCAGCGCAGTCGCCTCGCTCAGGTCGAGATCGGCGACGAGCAACCCCTCGCATCCGTATGGCTGCCAGGCGAGCACCGATCCATCCGGTTTGATCACCGCGGACGTCGACGGCGATCCATCGCTCGCGCAATTCACGCTCGCGAAGTAGCAGCTGTTTTCGGCGGCGCGACACAGCATCGCTTTCTCATGGAACGTGTTCCGCGGATCGGCGAAGGTGGTCGGCCGGAAGCTCGTCGCGTCTGCCTCGTGGAAGTGTGGATGAAAGACGACGTGCGCGCCGCGTCGCGCAGCCCAACGAACGGTCTCCGGGTAGCGCCATCCTTCGTGACAGATGGCGATGCCGAAGGTGAGCGGACCGGCGTGAAATAGCTGGCGCTCGATGCCTGGACAGTACGTGGCCTCCTCCGACGGGTCGAGCTGCACCTTGTCCTGAAAGCCGGCGACGGTTCCGTCTCGGTCGATGACGACGGCAGTGATGCGCGCCGCATTCTCGACGACACGCTCGGTGCCGAGGATGACGGTGACGTCGGCTTCGCGAGCCGCGCCGGCGACCTCGGTCCACGCGCGCTCGAGAAAGGCAGCGTTAGGCGGAGCCATCGGCTTGCCTGACGTCCGGTATCCCGGCACGTAGCATTCGGGAAAGCAGACGACCGCCGCCTCCTCGTCGGCCGCCCGCGCGATGGCGTTCCGCGCGAGCGCGACCGATTCCTCCGGCGTCGCGGCAGCCCGGATATTCGCAAGGGCGATTCTGACAATACTCATGTCGCCGCGACTGGCCGTCCGACGGTCAACGTCTCACGGAGCGCCGGATCGAGGTCGTTCACGCAAATGAAGGTCATTTCATTTCTCGGTTCATCACAGAATTCCGGGAACGGTTGAGGTCAGCGGGGACGCTGAAACCACTGACATCGCGCAGAAACCACTGACCGCTCCTCGGCTCGGACCGCTCCATGCACCAAGTAGCAGATTGGTTTGTTGTTTAAATGCTCGGAAGCCTGCACTGTCAGGAAATCTCCCGTTGGATTCACAAAAGTCACAACATCATTGGGCGCGGAGCAGTCTCCGCAGACGAAGCCCGTCAGTGATTTCAGGGCCTTGTCAGCGGTATCAGCGGCCTCCTACGCCGGAACTCCACGAAGAATCCATTTCTCGAGATCGCATCGCTGTCATAAGGGAATTATGCCGTCGTTTGATGAGAGCGCTACTGCGCGTGGCGATCGCAGCCTGTCTCGCGCCGGCACGACGGGCGGTGGCTATCGATGCGGTGATCGCGCGGGGCGCGGAGTAGCTCGAGCCATTGAATGAGCCCCGAGGCATAAGTTCCCACAACTCTCTGACAGCTTTGCCGCAATAGAGGGCTTCTGTGCTCGACAATCGGTGATCAGTATCCCCTAATGATCCCGCGACCGCTCGAGAGCGCAATGCAGGACGCACAGTACACGCTCCGCGTGCTGCGTCGCGCGCCGTCGTTCTCCGCTGTCGCCGTACTCACGTTGGCGCTCGGTATCGCCAGCACCACGGCGGCCTTCAGTGTCGTCGACGCGGTGGTACTGCGCGGCCTGCCATATCATGAGCCCAACCGTCTCCTCACCGTGTACGAGCGCAGTGACGAAGGCGGATTGCGCGTTCCCTCCTATCCGACATTCCGCGATTGGCAAGCACAGAGCGCGGCCGTGTCGAGGGCAATCGAGGGAACCGCGTTCGTGCGCGGCGATGGCGTCTTGCTGCCGATGCCCGGCGGCGACGAGCGCGCGATCTCGGCCTATGTCACACCGGGATTCTTTGGCCTCATGGGGACGCGGCCGATCCTCGGTCGAACGTTCCTGCCTGACGAGGAGCAACCAGGCGCGCCACCCGTTGCCGTGCTGTCGTATGACTACTTCCTCAAGCAATTCGGAGGCAATCCATCGGTGATCGGCAAGATCATCGACGTCGACAGCGTTCCGACGACGGTCATCGGCGTGATGCCGCACGCCTTTGTATACCCGAATTTCAGCGGTGGCGACGAATTGCTCGCACCGTCAGTCTGGCAACCGATCGCACTCTTCCGGCTAAATCATGCTGCGCTCGATCAGCGCGGGTTGCACGTTGATAGCCGGGCGATCATGCGGCTGCGTTCCGGAACGGACTCGGCGCGCGCCGCAGCCGCGATGCGGACGATCGCGACGCGCCTCGCCACGGAGTACCCGATCGAGCAGGCCCACTGGACGAACGTGGCTTTTCAATCGCTCTCCGATGAATTGTTCGGCAATGCTCGGGGTGTGTTGACGGTCGTCTCGGGCGCGATCGGGCTCGTTCTCCTCCTTGCGTGCGCGAACGTTGCGAACCTGCTCCTGACGAGAGCGAGCGCGCGCCGGCAGGAGCTGGCGATCCGATCAGCGTTAGGCGCTGGCCGTTGGCGACTGGCGCGCCAGCTGCTTACGGAGGCGCTCTTTCTTTCCGTTGCCGCCGGCGCCGTCGGTCTTCTGCTCGCGTCAATGCTCGTCGGTTACCTGCGACGCTCCGCGACCTCGAGAATACCCTTCGCGTCCGAGCTTGGCGTCGACCACCGCGCGCTGCTCTTCGCGCTCGCTGCGTCGATGCTCACGGCGTTGCTCGTTGGCGTGCTCCCTGCGCTACAGGGCAGCGGCGGACGTCTCATGGACCGCGTGCGAGCGTCCTCTTCGGGAGCGATCGGTGGCGCGCGAGACGCGTGGGCCCGGAACGTCCTTGTCGCCGTGCAGTTCGCGCTCGCGCTCACGCTCCTGTTGGCCGCCGGGCTGCTCATTCAAAGCTTTCGCCGCTTGCTCGCGGTGCCGTTGGGCTATGACCCGAGCGAGACGATCGAATTCGCGATCGCTCCGCCGGCGCATCGCTACGACGCGCCCGCCGAGGCAGCGGCGTTGTACGCACGAATTCTTGCGGCCGTGCGTGCGGTGCCTGGTGTCGTAGGAATAGCGGCCACGAGTGGCGCGCAGATCCCGACGAAGGTGGAGACGGACGCCACGTCGAACGGACGCCCGGTGGAATCAGCGCTCTATCGCACGGTCTCGGCGGACTACCAGAAGACGATGCGCATTCCGATGGTCGCGGGCCGATGGTTTACCGAGGACGATATGCGATCGCCGAACGGCTTCGTCGTCAGCGATCGGTTGGCGAGAATGCTGTGGCCGGGTGGCTCCGCGTTAGGCAAGCGGATCACGGTGCGTCGCTCCTCGCAGATGCGTGCCGACTTTGGCCAGCCCATCAGCATGCCTGTCATCGGTGTAATCAGCAACGTGCGCGAGGGCGGTCCCGACGATGATCCGCAGGCGGAGGTCTACCTGCCGTACACGCTCGAGGTATGGCCATGGATGCGATTCGTGGCGCGCGCGCAGAATGCGGCGCGTGCACTACCGATCGTCGATCGTGCGGTGCGCGACGTCGAGCCGGCCTTACGATTCTTGGGGAAGCCGAGCGTGTCGGAGACGGGGATGGACGCGATCGACCCTCAGCGGCGTTTCGTGACGTTCGTGCTGATTGGCTTCGCGGTGTGTGCGTTGCTCCTTGCGACCATCGGCTTGTACGGCACCGTTGCCTACGGCGTCGTTCAGCGCACGCGAGAGCTTGGCGTCCGCATCGCGCTCGGCGCGTCGGCACGGAATATCCTCGCTCTCGTTATGCGCGATGGATTGAGCTTCGTCTTCTTAGGTGCGTTGGTGGGCATTCTCGGAGCGGTCGCGGCGACGCGGGTCATTCGCACCCTGTTGTTCGCGACGCCCCCGACCGACATGGCGACATTCGTCGTCGTCCCCACGGTCCTTGCGACCGCGGCGCTTCTCGCCAGCTATTTTTCCGCACGACGCGCGACGCGTACGGATCCCATGGTGGCGATCAGAGGAGACTGAGGCCCCTCCCCCCTACGATCGAAGCTTCTCGCGGGCGAGCTTCTCGGCGGTCGTCAGCGCATCGGCGGCCGGGACCTTGACGTCCGGTTCCACACCGGTGCCCTCCCAGTTCGTGTGCGTTGTCGGATTGATCGCGCGGGCAAACGGGACGCCGATCATGAAATGCTCATCGATGCGGTGCCCCGACACTGGGTGCGCGCCGCCGCCGGTCGTCTCGCCCACGAGCGTCGCCCGCTTGATCGACTTCAGATCGTACGCGAATTCCTCACCGCCGGAGAAAGTGTGCGCGGAGGTGAGCACGAACACCGGCTTCTCGCCGCCGAAGCGGCGTCCCGGAAGCGAGTCGCGCGTCCAGAACTCCTCGGTCTTGTCCGTCCTGCGCGTCCACAGATCGTTGAGATGCGTCCGCTGCGAGAAGAGGTATGACGCGATGTAGGAGACCATCGCCGGACTGCCCCCGCCATTGTCGCGCAGGTCGATGATCAGCGCGCGCGTGCCGCCGAGGAAGCTCATCGCCGCGGACGCCGTCGCCGCGCAGAGCTCCGGATCAGCAAAGGCGTTGAACTTCAGATAGCCGATGTTCCCTTCGAGCTGCTCCGCCTTCACGAAGCCGCAGTTCATCTCGTCCATCTGGCGCTGCCGCCGGGCAATGACGTCCGGTGATGGCGTCGAGGACGCCTGCTGCACGGGAAGCGGCCGCGCACTGTAGTCCACCCGCATGTGCTTGTCGTGCCCGATCGCGCGAACGTCGTCGTTGAGACGGAAGGCAAAGCTCATCGCGTTGGGATATGCGTCGTACGCTCCGTGTCCGAGGCGCGCCTGCAGCGAATCGGCGATGCGCCTCGCGACATCGGGGAACACGTAGAACGAATCCAGCTCGGCGATGGCTCCATCGATCACTCGCCGGCGCGTCGCGGCGTCGATGTGTAGATCGGCGGCGCTCACGTTAGGCCCCAACGCCGCGAGCCGAAAGTCTTTCATTCGCAGCGGGCCGGTGTCGGAGAGCGCCATCAGTCCATAGGCCGTAGTCTCTCCCGCGCGCTCCTTCGCGATGAATTCCACGCGACGCGGCTCGCTGCGCTCGATCGTGAGCAGCTGAAAGCCTCCGGTTCGCTCGCGGAAGCTCAGCTCCGACTTGGGATCGTAGTTCGGATCATATTGCCGGGCGTACGCTGCAAGACGCGCGGTGTCGGCGCTATTGAACGCGTCGAGCCACGCGTGGAGCACGGTACCCGCTGCTGTGGTCGGAATGGCGACAGAGCTCGGCGACTGCGCGACGACACGGCTCGCGACAATCGCAATCAGCACAAGTGTTCGGGCCAGTGGTCTCAACATGGCGTCTCCTGCGACGGAAGCTTTGACAAACAGAGATGATCCTGCGGCTCACCTGAGTATGTCAAGGCCAACGCCGTAGAGGTTTCCACGGCGACCGTCGCGGTCGGTCATCTGGTGATCACTTGGCGCGGCGCTCGGACCAACTGCGTGGCGCCGCTGCCGTCGCGCAGCTCCATGACGACGTCCGCGCTATCGCCCGCTGGCCAGGATGGTCCGCCGGTCGCGAGCACAATTTTCAGTCCGATGGCGAGCGGCAATGCCCGCGTATCGGGCGTCGTGTTGGTGACCCAGGCGACGTTGCGATGTAGCACCCACACGCGCCCCGACGACACGGCGCTGGGCCATATCGAATTGTCCGTTGTGCGGAGGAGGGCGCTGAGGTCGAGGCCTGGGTGCGCCGTCAGGCCAACGTCGAAAGCAACCTGTTTGCCGCCCACCGTGACGGTGAGCGGAGTATTGAGCAACGCCGGGGGCGCCGGCTCGAGGAAGCCGGAGAGGTCAGTGCATGACGCGAGAAAAAAGCATCCGCCGATCAACACGCGAAGCATAGGATTCTCCATGCGGGCTGATTGCCAAACGCTTCTGATCCACAAATCGTCACAACCACGTCCGCGCGAACACGTTCGAGGCGATAATACTATCTCATGACGACCATGCGTCCCTTGCGCTGCGCCCTCGTCATCGGTGGGCTCCTCGCGCCGCTGTGCCGTGGATTCGCGCAGACAACCGCCACGCTTGCCGATCTCCGATGGAGCGCAGCCGAGACGCCAGCGGGTCGCTTCGTAATCGTCGCTGGCGAGCGTGGCTTCGTCGGCGGTTACAACACGCCCGGGCTCGAAATCTGGACGTATCCGCTGCAGCTCGTTCGCCACTACTGGGTCAGCTTTCGCGTCGAGGGGGAGGGGGAGGGCGACACGGCCGACGTCGACGGGCGCGTGGCGGTGAGCACGATCGAGCATACGACCACTGCGGCGACACGAGTGTACACCGCGCCTGGCGTCACGCTGCGCGAGCGCATCTTCACTCCCGTCGGTCTGCCCGCGGCGATGATCAGCTATTCCGTCGAATCGAGTCGACCGGTCCTCATCACGGTGCACTTCACACCGTCGCTCAACCTCATGTGGCCGGGATCCATCGGCGGCCAGGAGATCCACTGGGACTCGACACACTCGGCCTACACGCTCGACGAGCCCTCGCGGCGATTTCGAGGTGCTGTGGTATCGCGGCAGATCGTCGCCCATGAGCAGATACAGAACAATCGGCGCGATGCGGAGTTCGAGCGGAGTGTCAGCTTTACCGTCCGCGCTGCGCCGGGAGAGCTGGGGGACGCGACGATCGCGTTTGCCGGTGCGAGCACGCCTGACGAGGCGGCACTCTCGATCGCGAAGAATCTCGCGGGACAGGCGCGAGACTACGAGGCGCGTGCGCGACGTCGGTATGCGGCCCTCGACGTCATCGATGTCGAAACGCCCGACACGGCTGTGAACCGCGCTCTTCACTGGGCGCAGGTGACGCTCGAGCAGGCCTGGGTCTGCAACCCGCAGCTCGGTTGCGGTCTCGTCGCGGGCTACGGCCCGTCGCGCGGCGCGCGGCGGCCGCAGTACGCATGGTTCTTCGCCGGCGACGGGCTCGTTGCCGTCGACGCCCTCCTCCGCGAAGGCGCCTACGCGCGAGCACGCGATGAGCTCTCGTTCATCATGCGCTATCAGAACAAGCGCAGCGGTGCGATATGGCACGAGCTGTCACAGAGCGCCGGATTCCTCGATTGGGAGCACGCGTACCCGTACATGTTCGTCCACGTGGACGTGAGTTTCGATTTTCTGAACACACTGCGGGATTATGTCGAGACCACGGGAGACGTTGCTTTCGCTAAGCGGCACTGGGCATCGATCCGCGCCGCGTACGGCTACTGTCGCTCGACGATCCCGCCAGGTCATTCGCTGCCTGAAATCCCTGCCGGTCAGCAAGGGCGAGACGAACAGGATCCGCAGCGCGACGAGCTGTCGCTGTCACTCGCTTGGGTGACGGCGTCCGAGTCCTTCGCCACTCTCGCGCGCCTAACGGGACACCATGCGCAGGTGGCAGACGCGGAGCGCCAGAGCGGCGTCGCTCGGGACGCCATTCGGCCGGCCTACTATGACTCGCATAAGCAGCAGTGGCTGAGCGGACATCTCCGTTCCGGCGCACCGGTCGAGGGCCTCACGGGTGGCCTCATCGCCTTGTTGCACCAGGGGCTGCTCGGCGAGCCAGAGCAGCGCGCACTGCTCGACGCGCTCGCCGCGCCGCATTACCGCGCGCCGTGGGGGATTCGGAGCACGCCTAACGACTCGCCGCTCTACGAGCCGGATGCCTACGCGCGGGGAAGCGTGTGGGCGATCGGCACGGCTGACGCCATCACCGCTTTCTACGAGGCCGGCCGGTCGGCAACGGCGACGGCGCTCTGGCGCGATCTCGTCCCCTGGTTCGGCCTCGACTCACCGGGCCACATGCACGAAGTCCTCAACGGCGACGCATTCGTGCCCGAGCGCGAGTCGGTGCCGGATCAGACCTGGTCGTCGGCAGCGTTCCTCTCGAGCGGGGTGCGTGGGATGTTGGGACTTCAGGTCGACGCCTCGAAGCGGCTGCTCCGATTCACGCCGCGCATACCACCGGCGTGGGACACCCTTCGTGTGCGTCACATCGAGCTCGGCGGCGCGGAAGTCAATCTCGCGCTGCGGCTCTCGCCTGACCGGGCGGAGCTTGAGATTGAAAACGCGGGACCGGCGATGATGCTCACCTTCCGTCCGCCTTTGCCGAGCGGCGTCAACGTGAGCTCCATGGTGCTGAGCACTGGCGCTCGGCTGACAAGTGCCGCGAACGGCGCCGTGACTGACGAGATCCACGTGATCTGTCCGGCGCATCGCACCAGCCGGATAACATTGCAGCTCGCGTCGCAGCGTTAGGCAGCGCCGAATTTCTCCGAGTGTCCTAGGGCGCCGAGGGTGACGGAGAGCTCGCGACGTCGACGTCGACCGTCGCGCTCTGTCCACCCCACGTCTGCGACACGTCGAACATGCCCTGCCACACCGAGGCGTACGAGAGGCCGACATCGGTCGGTACGGTCGTTAGGCTGAACCCCACCGAGCTCGCGATCCAGAAGGGTGGCGCGTCGTGCCGGCCGGCGGCGACGTAGGCCGCCATCGTCGCCGAGTGCACGGCGTCGGCGTTCGACTTCGCGCAATAGATCGCCGGTCGAAATCGGCCGTCGGCGAGCACGCCAGCGATCCACGCCGACATGTACGTGACGAGCGCTTGCGACACGCTCGTCACGTACTCGACGTCGAGAAAGATCGCGCCCCCAGGTGGGACGCCGTCGGCTGCTGCCTTGGCGACCGCGTCGTCTGCTTCAGCTGTCCCTTGCGTGGCGCTCAAGAGTGAAGCGGAACAGGTGGCTGCGGCCGACAACGAGCTTTGCACAGATCGATCGAACTCGGGACTCGCCGTCGCACGGCGGGAGAGCGCAATGATGTCGGGAATCTGCGACCAATCCTGTTGGCCGACGTACAGCACCGCCGTTCCCCAGCCGAGCGCGGCCACTTTGTGGTACTGTCCCACCCATGTCGTATCACGATGACAGGGCGCGGCGAGATAATACCCGACCCAGTGATAGGGCGACGTCGGGAATCGCCACGCGGTGAGCGCGGCGTCGCCGGGATAGACGCCGATGTCGAAGCCCGGATACGCAACGGGCGTTGGATTCGGTTGCCCTCCTGGCGCGGTCGCGCGGTGACCTTCGCAGCCGACCGTGATCGCGACGACTATCGCGGCTGTGCTCCGGCGAACTGTGCTGATCCGATTCGACGACTTCATGAACTACACGTTATCACGTCGGTATGCTGACCTGCACCGTGCCCTGTTTACACGTCGGTTCACAGTCCGGCCCATTCGGCTGCGACGTCGTGTAGACGATTTGATTAAACGTCGTCGTCGAGGATGCGGCGCCGACGATCACGGTCACGGTCGCACGGTCGGCGATGAGTCCGTTCAGGAAAACGTCCTGTGAGCAGCGCGTAAGATCGGTGCAATCGAACACATAGGCCGCTTGATCACCCGGGGAGATGCGCACTTCGACCCGAAACGGCGCCGTTGGCATGGTTGCCAGATGCACCACGAGACCACTGTCACAGCCGATGAGCGTGCAGGTGTGCTCGCCCGAAATAGCAGTGCACGAGGCGAGACCAATGAACCAGAGCTTCGAGATCGATCGGCATCCCACCATTGATCCCTCCACGGTGCGTCAGAGCGAATCTCGTTGCAACTTCTATGCGTTAGGCGCGCTCGCCAACCGTTTGACGAGCTCGTACAGAAACGTCTGCCCTTCGTAGAACGACTGCACCTTGAGCCGCTCGTCACGTCCGTGAAAGCGAATGTCGTCGCGATCGTAGAAGAGCCCCTGCACGCCGTACGTCGGAATGCCCGCGGCACGCAGGTACGCGCCGTCGGTCGCGCCCATCACCATCATCGGCACCGAGGCCACGCCAGGCCACAGCTCCGTTGTCACTGTGTTCACGGTGTTCAGCAAATCCTCACGCATCGGCGAGGGTGGCGCGCCGCGCGGCGCACCGCTGACGATCACGTTCACCGCCGTGTCGGCGATCACGCGTCGCAGCGTCTCCGTCACGTAATCGACGCTGTCCTCGGGCAGCACGCGACAGTTGACGTTGGCCGCCGCGAGCTGGGGAAGCGCATTCAGCGCGTGGCCACCTTCTAGCATCGTGGCGACGCAGGTAGTGCGCAGCGTCGCGTTCCAGGGCGTCGACGCTTGCGCCAGGCGCGTCATCGCCGCGGTGTCGCCATTGGCCACCGCCGCAAGGTCGGCACTCACCGGTCCTTTCTCGATCGACGACATCGCTGTGAAGTACGCGCGCGTGACGTCGTTGGTCTTGAGCGGGAATCCGAATCGCGAGAGACGATCGAGCGCGC
Organism: Gemmatimonadaceae bacterium; assembly: GCA_036496605.1. NCBI lineage: Bacteria > Pseudomonadati > Gemmatimonadota > Gemmatimonadia > Gemmatimonadales > Gemmatimonadaceae > Gemmatimonadaceae bacterium. Next base: position 20,648 of record DASXKV010000018.1, read on the forward strand.
CGGCCAGGTGGTAGATCGCGTTGTCAGAAACAGGCAGCGAGCTGTGGCCACCCTTGTTGCGGACCTCGAGCCGATAGTTGACGACGTACTTCTCGCTCACCTGCACGTCGTTCGAGAGCTTGGTGCCGTTCACGGATTCACCCCAGCCACCCTCGTTGAGCGCATACTCGGCGTCGATGAGCGAACGCTTATTCTTGAGCAGCCACTCAACACCGTTGTACGGGCCGCCGCCTTCTTCATCGGCCGTCAACGCGACGATGATGTCGCGATCGGGCTTGAACCCCTCGCGCTTGTAGCGAATCAGATTCGCGATCCAGATCGCGGCTTGCGCCTTGTCGTCGCCCGTGCCTCGGCCGTAGAAGAAGCCGTCCTTCTCGTTGAGCAGGAATGGATCCATGCTCCAGTCCTCGCGCTTCGCTTCCACGACGTCGGTGTGCGCGAGGAGGAGAATCGGACGCTGACGACCGGTGCCTCGATAGCGAACGACGAGGTTCGCCTTGTTCGGGTTCGCCCCTCCGACGTAGATGTCGCGATCGGAGAAGCCAGCCGCCTTGAGGCGACGCGCTGCCGCCTGCGCGACCGGCGTCGTCGCGCCGGTCGTGAAGCCCGACTTGATCTCGATCATCTCCTTGTAGATCGCGCGTGCGAGCTGCCGGTCCTGCTCGGCGGGCATCGCGCGTGACGCCGACGATTGCTGCGCCTGCGCGACGGGCGCGAGGAGAAAGCAAATGAACGATGCCGATCGTGCGAGTCGGTTCATGGGAGTATTAGTGCTTGTCGAATGGCCAAGGTGCCGACAGTGCCGCGCGCGGACCACGCAGGAAGGCTCGCGCGGCACCAGTCGTCCAGACGCTTGGGATACGACCCGGCGTCGAAGTCCGCAAGGCCGGCGATCGTCACTGCATCGCCCGCCACTCGGGTTCGAGAATCGCATACAGAGCGACGCTCTCGAATTGGCCCCATCGGATGTACGCGTCGCGATGAACGCCCTCGAGCTTCATGCCGACCTTCTGGAGGACGCGACCGGATGCCGGATTACGAAGGAAATGCCTCGCCTGAAGGCGGTGCAGGCCGAGTTCAGTGAATGCATATGCGACGAGCGCGCGGGCTGCCTCTGTCGCATAGCCCTTACCCCACTGCTCTTTGCCGATCCAGTATCCGATCTCCCCGTGCCGATAGTGTTCCTCGACGTGGACACTGATGGCGCCCACAAGATTCCGCGAACCGGTGCGCTGGCAGATCGCGAGCGCGAGCTGTCCGGCTTGGTTCCAGGCATCGGCGTGCGTCCCGATCCACGATGCGCCGCCACCAGCAGGATAGGGATGCGGGATCGACAGTGTCGTGTCGGCGACTTCGCGCACGCCCGCGAGCTGTTCGACGACGGGACCATCGTCGAGCGTGAATGCTCGGAGGACGAGACGCTCACTCGTCAGTCGGGGGATCTCGGGCATTCGTATCCTTACCGACCGCCTAGCATTTCGCGCAAGACTCAGTGGGCGTTAGGCATCGATGCGTTGCGGTCGTGGCCTTCGCACGACGAGAAAGAGGACTACCGTCGCGATGGCGCCGAGGGTGTCCATGAGCATGTCCTTCTGCGTGTCCCAGACGTCGCCCTGACTGCCGAGGAAGTTCGCGCCCGCGGCAGCATTCCCGCCGTACGCCGCGTATAGCCACTCGATCAGCTCGTACGACATCGCGACGAAGCCGATCGCGAATATGGCAAAGAGACACGCGAGCGTTCGGCTCATCGCGTTGCGGCTGAGCAGGTATTCGAGAATGCCGAACGCAAAGAACCCGACCGAGAAATGGCCGACGCGGTCGAACATGTTGCGCTGAAATCCGAACGCGCGATCGAACCAGTCGAACGGCACGCGCTCGAACGTGTAGTGGCCGCCCACCGTGTGCCAGTACGGAAGGAACGCCATGAGCAGATAGGCAAGGGGAGAGAACCGAATCCCGCGCGCATACATAACGACGAGCGAGCCGCGAGACGGCAGCGACGAGTTTCGAGATCGAGCTTCAGATACGAGATTGCTCACGGCTCGAGCTCAATCTCGCACCTCGTTGCTGCCTTCTCGTTGCTCGGAGCTGGGCTCGCTGATGGTGGGTGAGATGCCTGAGTGCCACTTCGAAAAAGCCGGATCTCATTTACTCATGTCTCGCTTCTGGAGCTCGCCCTCGACGTGCGCGGGGGCGTCGCTTAGCGAACCGGAGCTCCCGGCTTATCGTTCGACGAGAGGCGAGAGCGTTGCTGCGGTCGCGTCCAGCTCGGCGCGCGCCGGACGGCGCGTGTAGTACTCGGGACTGAACCTGAGCCCGAACCCATCGCCGCGGAAGCGCGGAAAGACGTGCAGGTGCACGTGGAAGATCTCCTGCATTGCCGCCTCGCCGTCGGCGAGAAAGAAGTTCACTCCTTCGCACGGCAGCCCGCTCGCGCGAAGCGCTGCGGCAGCCGCGTGGCCGACGCGCATCAGGTCGGCGGCGATGCCGCTGTCGTTGTCGGCGAGATAGGCCGCATGACGAACGGGCACGACGAGCAGATGACCGGCGTTGACGGGTTGAATGTCCATGAACGCGGCGCACCGCTCGTCACGATACACGAAGCTTCCAGGAAGATCGCCCGCAAGTATGCGGCAAAATATGCAATCGCTCATGGCCAGCGACGGGCCTGGTTGAGCAGCGCTTCCCAGTCGGCATCGGTCACTTGGTGTAGACGTGGCCCAACCTTCAAGGGCGCCACGTTAATGGCGAGCGCCGAAACGCGGCGAATCTCTGCGCGCGGAAGTACGCGCAGCTCGCCTGTGCTCGCGCGGAAGGTGAACCCAGTCGGTGGAACGGACACCGTGTCGTTGCCGTCGCTGGCGTCAGGATGGTTCGCCGGCAAGCTTGGAATAACCATCCAGCTTATGCCGCGACTGTCGACGAAATGGAACGCCATCATGTAGCAAGTGGAAAGCAATCAACGTGCTCGGTCTTCTCACCCTAACGTCCATCGCGCAATTTTAGAAGATGAGATCATTCCGAAATTCGCTCGGACTCTTCGTCGCCATCGCGTGCGCGATGGTTCACGCTCCGTACGCCGTATCGCAATCGGCGGTACCGCAGCCGAGGATCATTCCGCGCGCGCAGTGGCAGTCGCAGCCGGCACTGGGCTACGTCGCCGACGCCATCCGCCGCAACGAACCGCCGGGCCGCACGCTCGTCTTTCACGATCTGTCGATCACAGTCCTCGGCACGTCGCCCGACACGAATCACGCGACACACGTCGGTAGCGCACGCCTGCAACTTCGGTCCGGCAACTCGCAGGAGGAGCGCGCTGCGCGCGAGGGAGAAGCCTTCAATTGGCACGACTACCACGTCGCGATCGTAGCGATCTACGCGAAGGGCGAGCTGGGCGGAGGTCTCGTGGCACTCGAGGTCGCGACCGTCGCCTCACTCCCGTCTGTCGTCGCGTCATCGCGCGTCGCTGGTGGCGCGGAGATGCGGCTCCGCGTTCCGCAGCGGATCACCAGCATAACGCTGCATCATGAAGGGAGTCCGGGACCACTGCGTCCCCAGGACGATCCCGTCGCCAAGCTGCGCGGCCTGCAGTCGTGGGGCGCGCGAGATCGGAACTGGTGGGACGTGCCGTACCACTTCCTGATCGATCTCGACGGCAAGATCTACGAGGGTCGCGACTGGCACTACATGGGCGAGACCAACACGACGTACGATCCAACCGGGCACCTTCTCATCAGCATCCTTGGCAACTACAACCTTCAGGAGCCGACACAGGCGCAGCTCGATGCGATCGCCAATCTCATGGCGTGGGCGGTGAAACGGTTCGACGTGCCGCTCGACAGCATCCGTGGACACTATCAGTATGCGCAGACGAATTGCCCCGGGAAGAATCTCCGGAAATATCTGGAGGACGGAACGTTCCGGAGGATGGTGAAAGCACGGCTCGAGTAGAGCGAACCGCGCCCCGTCTAGTCGGATCTGAGCGCCGAGATCGGATCGATGCGCGCCGCGCGGAATGCGGGCCGCACGCAGGTCACCGGCGGCGAAGGCGAGCCAGACGACCGCGTGCGCAGCGTAGATGCGGAGGTCGAAGCGTCCCATGCGCGAGAGGGCGTCCTACCTTACGCCTGAAGTCAGCCGTAAGCGAATTGAGCAGATTGGTAACCTGCTAACCGGTCGCGGCATCCGCGAGGCTGGGCCCGGCGGCGACGACTGGATCTGAGTTTGGGCGCTCGTCGTCATTGGGACGAGGAATGCGAACGCGGCGCGCGAGAGAAGGCGTAACATGATCAGGAAGCAGCCTCGCCGAACGTACGCCAACAATACCGCGCGCGGTTGGGCGTTGCACGACTGGTGCCCGCCAGGGCGCGGAGGAGAGTGCCGTCACGTTGATCGTTCGCCGTTCGACTGATGCTCATCACCGAGGACACTGCTGAGCGTGGACACCGGCGCGCTCGAGGCCTCGCGGGCGGGTAAGTGATAAACCTCCTCGTTCCTACGAGTCGTTAGGCTTCGCGGCCGAAGGACTCACCGGACTCGCAACCCAAACAGCGCCGGGATCATCGTCAGGCGATCGCGCCGGTACCGCGGAATCACGACGAATCGCGGGCCGAGGACCAGCCCAATATGGGCTGTGGGAACACAGCGGCATCGAGCTGGCCAACCACGGCGCCGACGCGGGTGCCGTCCACCGAATATGCTGCACCCCCGACGCCAGCCCGTGCCTCGAGGCGTGTCCACGGCGCGAAAAGAACGCCAGTTGACGCACTCGGCCCAGCGATGGAGGGGTAGTGAGGCCGGCAGCCGCCGCTCGAATTCAGAGGGCACGTCAGGTAAACGGCTCCGAGGCCGAGCCATTCGTAGCCGGCCTCGGCGTACACGGCGAGCTTTCCGCGCTTCACCAGAAACTTGCCCAAAGCGAGATGGGCCACGATGCGGCCATCATCGAAGTATTCGCCGCCGTGGCCTGTCCCGTCGCCAATGGTGGCGTCGGCGCTCCAGAGATGTGCTGTCTGGGCGCTTGACCGGTGAGCGACACCGCCCCCGATCGTGACTGCAAGTGCAAGCGAGAATCGACTCCAACTGACCATAAGGAACCTCTTCGATGCCTAACTCGCGATCTGCGCTAGCGGTCATCCACGTGGCCGATCGAGGCCCCCGCTACCCGCTTGGACATGTAGATGTCCGGCCTACCAGGTCCATTCGCGTCCGGCATGATCCCCGTCACCACGAACCCTAGACGCTGATAGAACAAGAAAGGATGCCGCCGATCTAAGTCCCGTAGTTCGCGGAGGTGCCCGACCACGTCGGGATAGAGCTCGACCCCGCCGACCGACGTCATGACCGCATCGTCGTCTGTGCCGAGTGTTAGCGTGCGCGCGCCGCGTCGCTGGATCTCGTGCTCGATGGCTTCGACAAGAGCGCGACCAATACCACGCTGTCGATGATCGCGGTGGACGACGACCGGATGTAGTTCCCATACGTGGCCGTGATATTCAGGTAAGGCGCCAGCCCAACCAACGAGTTGCTCGTCCGCGGTCGCGGCGCGAGCGAATCCATCTCGCAGAATGCATTGGACCTCCTTACGAGCGACGCGCCGATCGCGCCACCCACTCGGTGCATCGAATTCCGACACCAACAACTCCCGAACGCGGGAGTTCAGCGACGCGCGAGCACTGCCTTCGGACGACTTCCGAGTCGATCGTGTAAACCACTGACGATCGGCGCATATGTTCCCCGCAGCTGGTGTGCGGCTATTGTAGCAAATAGTTGGGCAACTGCCAGGGTCAGGCGGCCGCGTCTATCAGCTTCAGCGCTCGTTAGGTGACACGGTCGTCGAAGCCCGAGGGCTGCCAGCTACGCGGTCGAGAAGAAGGCCGACAATCAGCGCGACGACAAATGCCGGCGCTCCAGTCAGCACGGGCCAGGCGAGGAGCGAGAGCAGGGCCAGCTTGAGGCGCGACGGTTCACCCCAATGAGCGCGGAAGGGGCCCAACGCGGCGACGATGAACGCCCCGAGCGCGACAGCCAGTGCGACGTGGGTGGCGACGCTGAGGCGTTGCGCCGTTCGATGGCGCTCGATGGTGAGGTGGAGACCGAACACGGCGAGGCCGAGCAGCCATGCGGCAACGCGCCACCCCTTCACCGCGGCCGGCGACGACGCCATTCCAGCGAGTGCGGCCGTTGCCGTGCCCACGAGTGCATAGGCTGCGCTCGCGAGGACGATGTTCCCAGCTCGAATCTGTCGCATGCGCGAACGCTCCCGCGGCTACTACCGTTAGGCGTCAGGCAGCGCGAGGCCGTCGCGCCGATGGGTTTCTCGCGCCAGGCTATTTCAAACTCTTCGCAACGCACCCCGTATAGGTCTGAAGGAATTCGCGACTCAGGGCGTGATATTGCTCGATTGTCGAAAACCTCGGGGTCTCAGGCGGAGTATTTAGAACGTATAGCGTGACTACTGTCTGGTCGGCATCGCGAAACAGCAGATACACGCTCTGGACGCCTCCTGAGAGTTTTGTTCGGTCGATCGCGTAGATGTCAAAGCCATTCAAAGAAGAGTGCGGAGGCGTTCTTGATTCCATGTCCGGGGTGCCCTCGGCCACCGTGGTCAGGTCATGAATCAAGTGCTTCTTCGCTAGAGCGTAACTGCCCAGGCGCTCTGCCTTGAAGTTCACGAAAGGCGTACCCCCGTAAGCGATGTGCAAGCTGAACCCGTGCGTTACGACGATCTGATTCGGTTCCTGAGCTCCGCCTACGGAACGCACGAAGGGCCGCGCGCGTTCGGCTGATTCCACAACCCAGAATTTGTCTCCAAGATTGCAATCGATGTATCGCCGGAGGTTATCCTGTTGAGCCGGGGCTGTCGGTTGGGAAGACAGCGTAGCCAGTGGCAGGAGGGTCAGAGCTGTCGCGTACTTGAGGAACATTGAGTAGTTCCTAATTGCTCGAAGGCCAGATTTCGGCCAGGATTCGAATCCCGGCCGATTGCAGCTCTGCTATCGGCGTAAACTTACAGCCGGATCATCTATTGAACCCGGACGCGATCGAACGCACGATCGCCAATATCTCGCAATTGTTCTCGAACGGCCATGGGTGGACGGCGCAAGTTCTTTTTGTCGCGCGCGTCAAGCTACGGCAGCGGTTCTCTGGACTCGAGCATCGTCGGCCCCGAACGCTTCGGCGAATGCGCGACCGACATACTCGGGCGGCGTCACACCGATGCCCACCGCCCCTGCTATCCGGCGCACAGAACGTCGCCCAACAATGGTGAAGGTCAATAGTCGGATCTGAGCGCCGAGATCGGATCGATGCGCGCCGCGCGGAATGCGGGCCGCACGCAGCCGAGCGCCGCCGTCGCAAAGCAGACCAGCGCCGCCGTGCCAATCGTGACCGGATCGCCAGCCGACACGCCGAACAGCAGCGCGCTCATCGCGCGCGCGGCGAGATACGCGATCAGCACCCCGGGCACGACGCCGATCACCGCCATCCGCACTCCCTCCGACACGATCATGCGTGCCACCGCGGCACGCTCGGCGCCAAGCGCGAGGCGCACGCCGATCTCGCGATCGCGCTGCGCCACCGTGAAGCTCAACAGGCCGTGAATGCCGACACCGGACAGAATGAGCGCGAGCAGCGCCAGCGCACCGAGCACGTTCACCTGCGTCCTCCGATCGACGGTCTGATACGCCAGGACGTCGGAGAACATGCGGACGTCCGAGAGCGGCTGCTCGGGATCCACTCGCCTAACGATGTCGCGAATTGCCGCCAGTTGCGCCACGGGCGGTGTCGATGAGTGGACCAGCAAGTCCTTCGGCAGATACAGATCGCCGGTCTGCGGTGGAATCTGATGAATCGGCAGGTAGAGCTGTGGCTCGCTCTCCCGCTCGAGCCCACGCACCTTGATGTCGCCGACGACGCCGACGACCGACCGCCTCTGGTCGCGCACGTCGAAGGTCTTGCCGATCGGATCGTCGTTAGGCCAGCGCTGGTGCACGAACGATTCGCTCACCACCGCGACCAGCGGCCGATCGGGGGTATCCCTTTCGCTGATGTCGCGGCCGCGCCGCAAGGGGATGCCGAGCGTCTTGTAGAACTGCGAGGACACGATGCGAAGACTCACGTTCTGCGAGCCGTCGCGCCGATCGACTTCTCCAGGCAGCAACACGCGCGCGATGCCTCCCGTCAGCACAGTCGGCAAACCGCTCGTGTATGCAGCATTCTGCACGCCGGGGAGCGCGCGAACTCCGGTGAGCACTCGATCGTAGAAGTCCGCTCGGCGCACCGAGTCGTCGTACCTGGGACTCGGCAGCGTCGTGCGCAACGTCAACACGTGATCCGTCGTGAACCCCGGAGAGATCTCCCGCACGCGCCAGACGGCGCGAATCAGTAGGCCCGACGAGATCAGCAGGACCACCGACACGGCGACCTCGATTGCGACGAGCGCCGTGCGCAACCGCTGCCGGCGTGCGCCGCTACGCGTCCCCTCGCGCAAAGCGACGAAGCCGGTCTTACTTCCCGCTCGTAAGGCAGGAAGGAGACCGAAACCAAGGCCAGTGAGCGTCGCGAAGGTCGCGGCGAAGACGAACACGCGGACGTCGACCGTCGGCTTCGTCGCGATCGGAAGCGTGGACGGAACGAGTTGGGACAACAACGGCACCGCCGCCGCCGCAACCACAGCACCGGCGATTCCGCCGATCAGCGCCAACAACACGCTCTCCGTCAACATCTGCCTGACGAGACGCTCACGCCCCGCGCCAAGTGCGGCGCGCACCGCCAACTCGCGCTCGCGTCCTGCTGCGCGTGCCAGCGACAAGTTGGCGAGATTCGCGCAGGTGAGCAGAAGCATGCACAGGCTCGCACCGCACAACGTCAGCAGAATCAGTCGATAGCGCGGCGACATCTGGTCGCGCTGGCGAAAGAAGCTGAAAGCGAGATCCTTGTACGCGTCGGGATGCTCGCGATTCATCCGGTCGGCGAGCGCAGCGAGCTCGAGACGCGCCTGTTCGAAGGTCACGCCGGCCTTCAGTCTTCCCACGCCATCGAGATACGAGTTCCCGCGATCGGTATAGTCGTCCGGACGCAACACGAGCGGCATCCACACCTGATTGTCCGCAGTGGGGAAGATGAAGTGCGGCGGCATCACCCCGATCACCACGTAGGGTGTTCCGTCGAAGCTCACTTTCCGTCCCACGACGCCTGGATCGCCCGCGAACTGCGACTGCCACAAGCCAAAGCCGATGACTACCGTCTGTGCATCGCTATCTCCGGTGCCGGTAGAATCGAAGAGGCGACCATACAGCGGTGGCACGCCGAGCAGCGGCAGCAAGTTCGACGTGACGAGAGCACCGTTGACGCGGATGGGATCGCCGGCGCCGACGAGATTCACGCTGCGTCCTGTGAAGGCGCCTAACGCGGCAAACGACCGGCTCTGCTCGCGCACGTCGCGGTACGACGCCGGCGACAACTGGTTCATGCAGCCCCAACCTCTGTCGCCTTTGGACGCTTCGCAGAGTCTCACGACCGCATCGGGCTGTGGGAATGGCAACGGCCGTACGAGCACGAAATCGGCGATGGAGAAGGTTGCCGCGTTGGCCCCCACGCCGAGCGCGGTCACGAGAATAGTCGCCACGGCGAAGCCACGCGATCCGCTCAGCGACCGCATTGCATAACGAATGTCCTGACCGAGCACTTCCCAGTGCGCGGCAATCGCATTCGGCACCACGTCGGCGACGGTGGCCACGATGGCCCCGAACCTCCCATGATCGCGCACCTGATCCTCGTGCGTCCGAAGGAGCTCGGCTTGATAGTCCTCGCGGAACGACGTCGGATGCAGGCGGAGCAGCGCGCGATAGAAGCGATTCACACGGTCCTCGGCGCAAGGCCGCGCGCGCGTGCGTGGCGGACGAGTTGCGACAGACGCCTCACTTCGGCGCGCGCGACGGCGACGCCGAGTGGCGTGATGCGATAGTAGCGTCGCCGTTCGTCTTCGGCGCGTGTGCGGCGCTTTTCGATTTCGATGATGAGCCCCTGCTCGGCCATGCGAGCGATGGAGCGGTAGAGCGTCCCCGCGCTCAGGCGCAGCTCGCCGTCGGTGCGTGCCTCGACGTCCTGGATGATCGCGTAGCCGTGTCGCTCGTTCTCGGCGAGCGCGAGCAGGATGTGCAGCGTGGCGGCGGGGAGTGGGAGCAGCTCTTCGGGTGTCGGGTCGGTAGTCACATCCCGAGTATAGCCACAGTGCGACTAGTTCGTCAATGGTCGAGCGAGGACGATGTAGCCGCTGTGGCTATAAGGCGCTCTGCCGGCGGCGATTTGCGAAGATAAGCAACGCAAGTGCTGCCACTACTAGCAGAGCACCGTAGATCGCCCACTTCGTTTGACCGGTCATGAAGCTGCCAGGAAGGACGTTGATTCCTTGCAGGAACCACACGCAGCCTATGAGGAGGGCAAGAGCCGCGATCACGTTCAGAGCTATTCTCATTGATTCCTCAGCCTCTCGTGGCTATGGCAGACGGGTCGCGCGAATGACGCGACCGTCAGGATAGGCCTGCACGTAGTCGACGACGCGCCCGGCGGCATCGCGCTCGAAGGTGATGACGGCTCCGATGCCATCTGGACTAAAGGCATTCACTGAGACCGGCACAAGACGCGCGCCGGACGTTTGACCAGACGCAGTTGCGACGAGGTGGCCAGCTTCCCAATGAACATTGTCGACGTATCCCGAAGCGATTTGGTAGCGACCAACGAATGGTTGGAGGTCACTCGAATCGGTTGCGATTGCGTTGACCGGTCGCGCAAGCCAGGAAAGTGTATGACGAACTAGTTGCGAACCTCCGCTGCTGCGCACGATGACCGCAAGTGCACGCCAGGAGACGGTAAACTCGCTCGTGCCAAGTGGCCAATGATCGCGGCGAACGTAGTCAGCCACGATGGTGGTGCCGTACTGGTGCGCTCGCAAGCTGACGATCTCGAATCGGACTGGGCTCGGGACCGAAGCTGCCCCGAGCAACTGTGACTTGCTCATGATTGCTCCGTTGCTGCCAACAACCCAGATCAAGTCATCGGCGACTAACGAACGCGCGCTCGTGGAATCGCCGCGACCGATTGCCGTGTAGAGCGTGGAAAGCAGGCGGCGCGCATCGTCCGCGACGGCGACTTGGGCACGCGCGACTGAACTGTATGTGATGGCGAGGCCGATGCTCGCGAGAACACGTTTCGTCACGAGTCTCATACGATGTTCATCGAGCGTAGTGATCGGCGCCAAGAAAATGGAGCGAGACGTACGGCTCATCGCCCAACACCCAGCTATCATGCGGCTCCGGCGGAATGTGGAACAGCGTCCCGGCACTGAGCTCGACAATCCGGCCGTCGGCAAACGCGGCCGTCGCCGCGCCCGATACGACCAAGCCGACATGTTCAACGGCACACCGGGCCTGGCCGAGGGCACGGCCGACGTGCTCTGACCAGCGCCATCCAGGTTCGTAAAGTGCGCGGCCGATCGTCAAGCCGCCGATGCGGACCAACTCGAAGCGACCCTTCTCGAGGTTCCGTACCTCGTCGGGCTGCTCGAAGCGCTTCAGAATGACGTCCGTGTTCATTGTCGGTTGAGCGTGAAAGAATGTACCCGCCGCCTAACGATAGACCAGATATCGGAGCGCAAATCAGTACCCAGCGCCAGCTGCCGATCCGATGACGTCGAGTTGGACACGCGTGCGACCCCGTCGCACGAACGCGAGACTCTCCGCCGCCGCCCGCGAGAGGTCGATAACGTAGCCACGTCGGCGCTCCGCGCGCGATGGCCCGCGATCGACGATTCGGACCACGACGGACTTGCCCGTCTCGATGCGCGTTACCCGGACCTGAGTTCCGAAAGGAAGCGTGGGGTGCGCGGCGACCAAAGCCTTCGGATCGTAGCGTTCGCCGGAGGCGGTTCGCCGTCCCGCGCGTCGCTTCGTGTAGAATGTCGCCCAGCCGTTCTCGCTCGACGCGGGCGACACGCGCCGAGCCAGCGTGGCTGGCGTTGACGGGGCGAGCAGCGCGGCGACGAGCACGCTGTGACGAAGCAGAGCGAGGAGCGACGGCATGGGCCGCCACCCTGCACGGCGCGCGCCGCACGTAGCCTATGTTCAACAGGAGCTTCGGCGGCCCTCTCGGAGTCAACGGCCCGGAGGCGGGCTCAGAGGGGGCCGCGGCTGCTCGCCAGACGATCGCTCGAGCGACACGTCTTCGAAGAGCAGCGACGGCACGACGTACGACGCGAGCGGCAGCGACTCACCGGCCAGGTCGCCTAACGATTCGAGCATCTCCATCGGTGGCGAGAAAGGAAAGGCACCCATCGCAATCGTTGGACGGTGCAGCACCGTCGTGCGGCCCGATACGGCGACGATGTCCTTGAACGACTCGGCGCTCACACCCAGCAGCCGCGCGCCGCGGACCAGCTCCTCGCGACCATCCGGGTACACGCGGTAGGCCAGGAGGACGAGACGTCCCGCGCCGCGCCCACGCAGCTCGCTCATCATCGCGCTCGGATCATCGCGGTTGACGGCGCCACTCCCGAGCTCGCGCACAATCAGGCCGTAGTCGAGGCCACGGTCTTTAACCATCGTGACCAATCGGTTCTTGAGCTCCGCGTCGCTCACGCCGTTCGTCGTCGTTACGACGATGTTGCTCGGTGCGGCGCCGTCGCCCCGGCGATTGCCCGTGCTCTCGAGAAACCCGCGCACCGGCACGCGGGTCGTGAGCACTTGCTTCACAATGCCCCTCTCGATCAGGACCGTGCGCCGCGCCGGGACGCCGTCGTTGTCAACGCGATATGTCCCGAGCAATGGCACGCCGTCTTGCGTGGTGAGGGTGGGATCATCGACAACGGTCATCGAGTTGGGGAGGACACGGCTGCGGACTCGGTCGCTGAGCGGTGTCGCTCCACGGCCAGTCGCGTCCATCATGGCCGCGAAGTCCGCGCTGCCCTGCGGCGTCCGTCGTCCGACCAGCGCGGGCGCAAAGCGCTCAGCGAAGAGCTCCGCCGCTGCACGTCCTTCGAACAGAACGGGGCCGCTGTAATGCTCGAGCACGGGCGCGGAGCGCAAGCTGTCGAGGTGAAGAGCGAGCGTACGGATGTCGCGGGCGAGCTCCTCGCGTGACGGCAGGTCCTTTAGGCTGTGGCCATACACATGGAATGACGCGCCAAGCGGGGCGCCGTCGGTCGCCTGGGTCGACGCCGAGGCGGTCAGAGAGAACTGCGGTCGGCGAACGAAAGCACTCGTTCCCTCGCTGTTGAGCAGATACTGATCGGTATTGTCGACGCCGATGCGCACGCTGGACCGATCGAGCCGCGCGAATTCCGCCACTGCCGACAACGCGCGCACGAGCGACTCAGCTTCGGCGCGATCGAGAGTGATAACGGAGGTCGTGTCGATCGTCTGCGTCGGCGTCACCCGGCTGAAGTCGGGGAGCGAATCGCGCCGCGAATGGTTCAGCAGCGCCGCGCGTTTCTCCGCATAGGTCTCGGCGGCATGCTTGTACGCCATATCGGTCATGAGCCAGACCTGACGCCGGAACTCGAGGTAGCTGTCGTCGAGCGGGAGGGACCCGGCGCCGAAATCGAAATCCTCGCCTCCGAGGGCCATCAACATCCCGCTAGAGCCAAAGTTCATGAAGTTCGTATTGTCGAACGCGTAGTCGCCGACGCGCACTTCGGGCCCGACGTTCCGGCTATGACGCGTCCCGCTCGAAAGCAGGCTTCCACCGGTCGCCGATGCGCCGATGCTGCGAGCGTCGTACGCCCGATAAGCGATGAAGTACGGCCGCTCGAGTTGTCCAAGGCGCAGACCGCGCATCGAGCGATCCAACTCGTCTCGAAGAGCACGTTGCAGGGTCGAGTCCTGTGCTCGTGCGGACGCACCGGCCGCTGACACGAGCCCGCATGCGACACAGACACCAATCAGACATCGCCTAACGATGACGATCATGGCACGGCTCCCGGCGGCGGCAGAATCGGCGGCTTGCTCTGCGCTTTCTCTTTCCGTTGCACCTCGATCTGCGAGATGAGAATGGCGGGTGACGACGCGGAGACTGGCACCCATCCCGACTCGGCACCGCAGACGCCGTTGAAGACACGGACCTGATCGTCGGCGGCGACGATGCGGCTGAACGCGATCAGCGGCGTCCCGACGAGATCGACCCCGCGAACCAGCTCTTCGCGCCCATTCGGAAAGACACGATAGACCATGATCGGCATGACCTCGAAGGCGTTCGGCGTGAAGCGCGTCGTCAGTGTGAAGCCGCCCTCGATGTCGTCGAAGATCAGACCGAATGGCTTGCCCTGTCGCTTGATCTCGGCGATGAGCATGCGCTTGAGCTGTTCGTGCGTGACGGGCTTCGACGACGTGACGACGAGATTCGATTGCCGCGCGACGGCGGGCAAACCCGGCTGGCGCCGCCCATGTCCATTCGAATGAGTGAAGCCGGCGATCGGCGAGCGTGACATGAGAAAGCCCGAGAACACGCCGTTCCGCACGACATCGACGCGATGCGCCGCCACGCCCTCATCATCGTACTGGTAGTAGCCGGCGAGCTCGGTGTTGCCTAACCGTTGCTGCGTCGGGTCGAAATACACCGACAGGTCGCTGGGCAAGAGTCGCTCGCCGATCTTTCCCTTGAAGGTCTGTGCCTCCTCCTCGCTCTTCTGGCGATGTCCTTCGACGCGATGACCGAAGACTTCGTGGAAGAACACGCCGCTGGCCCGTCCCGACAGAATCGCGGGCGCGGTAGCGGCCGAAATGACAGGCGCTTGCTTGAGCGCGTGGAGGTCCTCGATCATCTTGGCCACCGCCGCGTGCACCGCGCTATCGTTAGGCAGCCCCTCGGGCGTGAACGCGACGTAGGACTCGTAGCGTGGCAGGACCATTCCGTCGGCAGCGCGCGCGTAGGCCGAGATCACCAATCGGTAATAGGCAGATGACGTCTCGAGCTCGGAGCCTTCACTGTTGACGTACCAGCGTGTCGTCCCCTCGACGGATAGCGAGGCTTCGCCGTCGTAGATGTCGCTGTATCGGGCGAAGGCGGCGGTGTACGCGCGGATGCGTCTCTCCCAGTCGGTGCGGTCGAAACGAACGTCGACGGACGACTCGTAATGTTTCACCGGCTTCTCGTGGGAGAAATCGGGCGACGTATCCTCGGGCGTGACGCGAAGCTGCGCGCTCGCCTTCACCCGCGCGAGTTGCTCGACCGCACGTTTGTAGAGCGCGTCGGTCTGGTACCAGATGACGCGCCGAATGCCGAGCGTGTCGTCGCCCAACGGCACGGGAGCGAGCGCGTACCGCTGGAAGTAGCCAAAGGACGGCATCCCACTCGCCACTTCATGGGTGTTGTCGAACTCGGGCTTCCCCACGCGAAGATCGACGCCGAGCGCACGGCGTCGGCCGTCCTGGACGCCGGTGATCGTGCCGAACGCGCCACGGACATCGGCCGAGTGCGTCTCGGTGACGTCGTAGCTCAGGAAATAGGGCGGCGTCGGTTGTGACGCGAAGGTGGCGACCGAGCGGGCAAGCTCCTGCCGCATCGCGGCGAGTACGCCAGAACGCGTCGTGGAGTCGACGGTCTGCGCCGTCGCCTGGGGCGTGGCTAGCACGGTCAGTGCAAGCGCAGCTGACCTGACGACTATGAGAAATCGCATGAAGACCCTTCCGATCGACGCTCGAGTTTGCACCGCGGCGAGAAGGGCCGTCAAGTACGGGCTATGGGGAGTGCGCGAACATTAAAGCGCTCTCATTAGAGGCGCGCAACTAGTGAAGCGTAATCCAGATTGTGATAGCTGGGGCTAAGAGGCTGAACTTTGGTATGAAAGGGGCCTGCTGTCACCGGTTCGGTTACAGTCCACTAGGTCACCCTGCTAGGCGTCCCGACGCAGCGCGATCGCTGGGTCGACCCTCGTTGCGCGCCTCGCCGGCAGGTAGCTCCCCGCGAGCGCGGCGCATACGAGCACCACGACTGCCGCACCGAATGCCACTGGATCGTTAGGCGACAGCTGCGTCAGTAGATGGGCCAGCGTTTGCGTCATCAAGACGGCGCCGACAACACCGATCGCGATGCCGATCATGACGAATCGCATCGCTCCGCCGAGCACACCGCGCAAGATGTCGGACGACTGTGCCCCGAGCGCCGTACGGACTCCGATCTCGTGCGTGCGCTGTGCGACGGTGTAGGACATCACGCCGTGGATACCGATCGCCGCCAAAAGCAGCGCGACGAGCGCGAACGCCGCCATCATCTCACTCGTCACGCGCTGCGGAGAGAGCGACGTTCCATGCAGATGGTCGAGCGTGAAGACGCTTCCGGGCGTCACCGTCGGCGCAACGCTCCCGATTGCGCGCTCGATACGGGGCGTCATTGCAGCGGGATCCTGACTCGTGCGGACGACGAGCGACAAGGTTCGCCAGTAAGGCGCCTGCGCGAGGGCTACGTAATAGGTCGGCGCCTCAGCTGGACCGACATTCGGATTGAAGTGAACGTCACCGACGACACCAACGACGGTCGACATTGTGGTGTCGTTGCACGCGCAGCCGATCCGCTTGCCTAACGGGCTCTGTCCTGGCCAATAGGCACGCGCCATCGACTCGCTCACCACGATCGCCGCAGACGACGTCGAATCGTCGTGAACAGTGAATAATCGTCCGCTCACGAGTGGAATCTTCATCGTCGCGAAATAACCAGGCGTCACCATCTGCGAGCGCGGTGTGCGCGCCGGATCGCTGCGCGTTGGACGCCGCTCACCCTCGAGAAAGATCCGCGATCGGTAGTTGCCCCACTCGGGCGGCAGGAGCGAAGTGAACGCCGCATTCTCGACGCCTGGCTCGGCGCGCAGTGACGCCAGCACGCGGTCGTACATCGCTTCGGCGTCCGCCGCCGTCCGGTAGCCCGCGATGGGCGCCGTGAGCTGCATCGTGAGCACGTGGTCAGCACGATAGCCCGGCGCTTCGTTCGCGAGCGTCGTAAAGCTTCGCACCGTCACGATCGTGCCGGCGAGCATCGTGAGCGCTAGCGCCATCTCGGCGCTCACGAGCAGGCCACGCAATCGATGCCGCCCCCGGCTCGGCGAAACACTTCGTCCGCTCTCGGTCAGAGCCTGATGCGGATCGGCGCCGCTCGCGACGAGCGCGGGCACGAGGCCGACGATCAGTGCCGTGATGACCGAGATCGCAGCGGTGAACGCCAGCACACTCCCGTTCAATTCCATCCGCGTCCACCCTGGATTGAGCCGCGCCTGCTCGGCGGGAAGCATCGTGCGCACTACCGCGATGCCCCACACAGCGATTAGCGTTCCGAGAACACCGCCCGCGAGCGCGAGCAGTAGCGATTCGGAGAGCTGCTGGCGCACGATGCGCCGTCGGGACGCGCCGAGTGCAATACGGACGGCGATCTCACGAGCGCGGGTCGTCGCGCGCGCGAGCAGCAGATTGGCGACGTTCGCGCAGGCGATCAGCAAGACGAGTCCAACCGCCGCAAGTTCAGCGAGCATGAATGGACGCGGGTGTTGCCCGTAAAACGCGTTCGCTGATTCGACCCGCATGTCCCACTTGCCGTCGTCTTCGGGATATTCACGCTGGAGCTCCAGCATCATGCCGTGCACATCGTTGTTCGCGCGGCCAATCGACACGCCGGGCCGAAGTCGCGCGAGCACGCCACGCAGAAAGCGTCCGTCGCGCTCGCGACCGAATGCGCCGTCGAGCGACAGCGGTGTCCACAGCTCGGCGCCTGGCGGAAAAACGAAGCCGGGCGGCATCACGCCGACGATCGTTCGTGAAAGGTCGTTGATACGCACGACGCGCCCGAGAATTCCCGGGTCGGCCGCGAAGCGGCGGCGCCACAGACCGTCGCTGAGGATGACCACGTTAGGCGAATCGGTGTACCGCGCATCCTCGCCGCTGAACGCGCGGCCCATAGCGGGTCGCACGCCGAGCACGTGGAAGTAGCTGGGCGTGACGCGGAAACCGGAGACGCGTTCCGGCTGATCGATGCCGGTGAGGTTTGCATCCAGTTCCTCGAATGCGGCCAACTCGCTGAAGCTGCGATTCCGCTTGGACAGATCGACGTAGTTCGCCGGCGCCATGAAGGCGTCGTCAGGACCAGCGCGGGCCGGGGCCACCTCCGCGACCATAACGAGTCCGGTGGGATCCGCGGCCGGCACGGGGTGCAGCACGAGCGCGGCGGTCACGCTGTAGACGATCGTCGTGCCACCGATGCCGAGCGCCAAACAGAGTACCGCTGCTACGGCGAGTCCCCTGGCGCGAAACAGCGCGCGAGCGGCGAATCGAAGATCATCGAACATGCTTCGCCACGACCTCCTCTTCGGCCGACGGGCCGCGAATGCTCGCGGCGCGCAATCGAGGGACATCGGGATGGGCCGAGAGCCATTCATACATCTGGCGGCCTCGCTCCGTCGCGTCAGCGTCTGGACGGGGCGGCGGCCAGGCTCCCTCGAACTCCGCTGTAGGCTCGAGCTGCCCCGCCCGGAAATTGGACCCCGGGCTCGGCATCCCGAGATGCGTGCGGCCCAGCAAGACGCCGCGGCGCCAAACCGTATAGTTCATGCCAGCCCTCAGCAAATGTGCGTACCCGCCTAACGCCGGAGTCAAGGTGCGCGCGAGGCAGGCATCGAACTGATGATGCAACTTAAATTCTACGCGGAATCGCGCCGTCGATGGCCTAAGGGCCCATCCCTGCTGGCGTCGCGATGCCGTAGCCTGCGCTATATCGCGATTACGGCGAGACAAGGAGAGGCAGATGTCGACCTACAGGCGGTCCCTGCTGCTGGCGCTGATGCTCGCGCCGGCGACGACCTGGGCACAGCAGAGCGTGGTCATCCCAGCGGGCACGCGACTCACAGTTCGGCTCAACGAGGAGCTCTCGACCGAGAACAGGCGCAAGGGATCGGTGTTCAGCGCCCGACTCGAGAAGCCCATCATGGTGGATGGACGCGTCGTCGTACCGAGCGGCGCCCTCGCCTACGGGAGAATCCTCGACGTCGAGCGCAACAAGCGGATCGGTCGCCCCAAGCTCGACGGAACGTTGACTTCGCTCATGATCGGCGGACGCGAGGTGCCGATCGTCACCGACGTCGTCGGCGCGGAGGGGAAGCACGGCGGCGGGCTCGTGAAAATTGGAGCGGGGACGCTCATCGGCGCCATCGCTGGGGCACCGGTTGCGGGCGCGGCGGTCGGAGCTGGCGTCGGGGCGGTGATGAAGGGGAGCGATCTGGTGATTCCGGCGGGCACGATTGGCGAGGTCGGACTCAAGCACGACGTGACGGTGAGTCGCTAGGAAACGAGTCCGCGCACGGCGCATTGGAAGCCCGGCACGACCGACTCGCCATCGAGTTGATCGCTCTCGCCGAGGTGGACCTGGCTTCCGTCGGCGCGGTAGACGCGCGCATCGCGTCGCTCGGGATCGATGACCCACACGAGCCGCGCGCCGGCCTCTAGCCAATCGCCGACCTTGCTCAAGACTTCGCCCGGCCGGTCGTCCGGCGACAGCACCTCGACAACCAGATCTGGTGCCAGCTCGGCGAAACCGCGCGGAGCAGGGTGGGGGAGCCGGTCTTGCTTAACGAATGACACATCCGCCGCCCGCACGGTGTCGGGCTTACGGCGGAGCAGAAAGCCTGTTTCCGCGGTGAAGACGCGGCCAAGTGTACGTGAATTCACATACGCGAACAACGCGCCGAGAATGCGCGCAGCGACATCGCCATGCCGATAGCCCGCCGGCTCGCGCACGACGAGCTGCCCGCGGACGAGCTCCGTCCGCTTGTTGGAGGTATCGAGCCGCAGCAACTCGTCAGCCGTCACCGCCTCGGCAAGTGAAGGCCGCTCCGAATGCGCTGAACTTCCCATAACGACCAAGCTACTGCGGAGTGCAATCCGTTAGTCGGCTCGAAGCGCGATTGCCGGGTCCACCCGTGTCGCGCGCCGTGCGGGAATCATCGCCGCACCCATGCCGATTGCGAGCAACAACGCGGCCGCGCCACCGAGAGAGATCGGGTCGAACGGACTCACCTCGAAAAGCTGCGCCGCAAGCACCCGACCGCCGAGCACGGCTCCGACGAGACCAATGGCCGCGCCCACGCCAACGACCCATGCGGCTTCGCTCAACACCAGCCGGTAGACATCACTCGCCGTCGCGCCGAGTGCCACCCGCACGCCGATGTCGCGCGTCTGCTGCCTAACGGCGCTGGACATCACGCCATAGAGCCCGATCCCCGAGAGCAGCAGCGCGACGAGACTGAAGCCCGTCAACAGGAGAGCGCTGAGTCGCGGCTGCGCGAGCGGCGCGTCGAGCAGCTCATCCATCGTCTTCTCGTCGAACAGCACGAGATGCGGATCGGCCTCGCGCATCGCGCCGCGGAGCGCGGGCATCATTGTCGCGAGCGGCGCGCTCGTGCGCACGGCGATGAAGCCGTTCCAGAACGGTTCGACCTGATCCCAGTTGAAGTACGCAACCGGGCCCGTGTTCTTGAACTCGCGGAAGTGCGTGTCACTCGCGACGCCGACGACCGTGTAGGTGTTGTCAGTGTCTCTCCCGCCCTCGATGACGCGCTTGCCGATCGCGTCCTGTCCCGCCCAGAACCGGTGCGCCAGCGTCTCGTTGATCACGACGACCTTCTCGGCCGTCTTGCTGTCCGAAGACAGGAGCCCGCGTCCCTTGCGTATCGTTATGCCGAACGTACGGAAGTAGTCCGGACCGACGAACTCCCACGGTACGAATGGCGCGCGTTCGCGCTCGGTGGCCGGCTGGTCGGCAGCTGCCAGCTTCATAATGAAGAACGACTGTCCCTTGAACGGTTCACTCTCGACCGGCGTCGCCGCCAGAACGCCAGGCACGGCCTCGATGTCTTGGACGACCTGCTTGGCGACGCTGAAGATGCGGTCGTTCGTCGGGAGATCGCTCTGTGGCCCGGTGAAGGAGAGGATCGACAGGTGCTCCGGCTGATAGCCGAGGTCGAGTGACTGCATCCGAGCGAGCGTGCGAACGAGCAGCCCCGCGCCAGTGAGCATAACGAGCGCGAGCGCCATCTGCGATGCGACGAGCCATCGCCGCACGCGTCGCTTGGAGCGGCTCTCGACGCCGGCACGGGTATCGGCGCGAAGCAGCGTATAGGAGCGCACGCGTGAACCAATGATGCTCGGCATGAGCCCGAAGGCCATCGTCGCGAGGATAATGATGCCCGCGGTCGCGACGAGTGGAGTGCTGCCGACGCGAACTGCATCGACACGCGGCAGCTGTGGTGGCGCTGCGGCACTCACGATCTGAATCAGTCCGATCGCGAGCAGACAACCGAGTGTTCCGCCGACGCCAGCGAGCAGGGCGCTTTCGATCAGAAACAATCGCGCAACGTCGCCATGGCTCGCGCCGATCGCGTGACGTACCGCGACCTCACGCTCACGCGCGATGAATCGAACGAGCATGAGGTTGCCGACGTTCACGCAAGCGATCAGCAGCAGAATCCCCACGGCGAGCATGAGCGCGACGAGTGCCGGCCGCGAGGAGCCGAGCACGGTCTCGGCCAACGACTGCGCCGCGACACTCGAGATCTGGTATGCCACGCCGGCGCGAACGCCGACATCCGCGAACGGATTGATCCGACGCGTGAGCGCGAGCAGAGCCTGGCGCGCGGCATCGAGCGTTACGTCAGGCTGAAGACGCGCGATGATATCGACCTGCACCGTGTTGGGTAATTTTTTCCCGCTGGCATCGACATAGTCTGGCGCGAGGGGCAGCCACGCGTCGGCACCTGGCGGGTAAGTGAACCCAGGCCGCAGGATGCCGACGATGCGCGCGCGCTGCTCCGTATATGGAATGACGAGCGTGCGGCCGACGATTGCCGGATCACCGCCGAAGTCGCGCTGCCACGCGGCGTGACTCAGCACGATCACCGGCGCTGCGCCGTGTTCGCCATCCTCGCGCACGAAGAGTCGGCCGTGCTCGGCACGCACGCCGAGCACGTCGAAGAAATTCGAAGAGGCACTGGCGCTAGAGAGGTTGAGCGTCGTCGATCCGTACAAGAACGGAAGCGACTGCGCGCCGAGGTGGGCGGTACCGGCCGCAGCGTGAAAGACAGCGCTGTCGCGCGCGATGTCAGCGAGATAGGGGAACGGCGCATCGAGATGTGTGCCGCGCTGATCGAGCGGGTGCATCACGACAAGCCTGTCCTGGTCGGCGACAGGGAGCCTGTTGACCAGGACAGCATTGAAGACGGTGTACATCGCCGCCGCCATCCCGATGCCAACTGCGAGGATGGCGCAGGTCGTCGCCACGAACGTCGGTGAGCGGCGCAAGCTCCGCAGGGCAACGCGCGCGTCGCTGAGAAATCTCTCCATGATGTGTCTTCCGCTTTGCGCCAAGGATCGATACCAAGCCAGCAGGCCCTCGACAAGACACCCGATCAGCCGTCCACCCCTAATGCGCTCGGTGAAGACTCACGAGAGCGGCGCGTCCAGGGGCAAGCAGCCGAGGTAAGGAGAGCACACGCGGAGCATCGCGCACTTTGACGCTGGCTCGTCGAACTATCACCAGCGAGAGTCGCACAATGCGCGACGATATCGCCACTAGAGAATTCTCGGGCGCCATTTTGCGTAACGGTGCGCCGAGTATGGCAATGACACGTGAGATTAGTCTTTGACCGATGCGGACATACATGGCCTGACGCGCGACAATCGTCGAGATGTGTGTGTGTTCGCCGCGCGCGTACGCAATTTTCCTCGCGAGATGATGGAGTTACACTAGCCGGTTGCTGAGTTTCGCGCGCCGCAGCGCACTTTCGCCACACGAAAGACCACTTTGTGCGTCCGTCGCCGACTTTTCACAATCGAGGCGCTGACTTTCGCCTCTCTGGCGAACAGAATGCGTTCGCTGATGCGCATTTCCACTACGACGTCCTCGATTATGACTGGGGAGCGGTCACACTTCCATCGCGCTCCCTACCACTATCCCGAAGCGGAATGGAACTGACGCTTCTTTACGTTAGACAAGCACGCGGCGGGCGCTGATTAGCACTTCGAGACATTGCGCTTTCACATTGCCAATCGCGACATATCTCGCGAGCGTGTGACATTGTCGACGAAACTTGGCTCGTCACGCTCCTGTTTCGCGCCATCACGCGCCGAGCACCTGGGCTCACGGACGGAACGCGGAGTCTCACGCGCGGACCTTCGCGAAGCAGCCGCCTGACACATGGCATCACGGTGCGACCAAACGCCGACACGCAGGATCTTCGCGTGAAGACGCGGCGCCCTCCTAACGACACCCACTGCCCCTCGTTCGGGACTCACGGCACATCTTCTCGGAGGCACCGCACACCCTAACTCACCCACCGTCTCCGGGAGACAACGCCTCTTGCACCGGCGCCGACGCTGTGCACATGTTATCGACGCTCGGCCCTTCGAGCCTACGCTGAGGTCCCTCGTGACGCACCACCGTCACCGCTGCTACCACGCCCGATGCCTCACCAACCACCTTGCTCGCTCCCGCCAGCCGGCGCCTAACTCGTTTGCGCACGACGAGTCCTCATCACGCAACGTGCCTTCCATCGTCGCACACGAATCTGCTTCAGCCTGACACGTACCGACTTCAGAGCAACACACTCGTTCACTCACTTCACACGCGCCGTACTCGACGAATCACGCACGGTCCTTCACGCACCACCAGTCATCCCTCTTCATCGCCCACGCTCCAGCCACGCCTGGGTATTCCCATGAAAGAGCGCGTCGAACGTCAAATCACGACTCTCTCGGACATCGCGAGATACCTTCGGGGTATTACGTTCACGAATGCGCGAGTGTTGCATCTCAAGGACGAGATTCTCGAGCATAACGACCGTGTCAAGAAACTGGCCAACGAGAACCGAGCCGCCAAGGCGGAGCCCCGGGTACTGCGCCAGGGAAGGCGCCTGACGAAAGACAAGCTGCGAGAGGAACAGCTGCTGCCGCTGTCGCGACGGGGACGGAAGCTCAGCCGCGTATATCCCGCGCTCGAGCTCACGCTCAAGGTGCCGCACAAGAACGCCTCGACCTCCGAGATCGCCGACGCGGCGGAACGGATCGCCGACGCCCTCACGCCACATTTGAGTATGCTAATCGAGGCGAAATACCCTCGCAACTGCCTCGCCACGTTGCGACGGGATGCGCAGGCACTTCGCGTACACGCCGAGGCGACCGAGAAGTCACGAGGGCTGCTCAATCGCTCGAATCGGGAGCTGACCGAGGAGCTCTCCGCCGCCCGCATTACGATCGACGAGCTCGATGTGGTGCTGCGATCGCTCGACGACTTTGCGTCTTACAAGATCGATTGGAGCTTTGTCAATCGCGTGGTTGCGCGCATGGGGCGTCCGTCCAAGCGTCGACTGGCGGCGCGCAAACGCTCGGCGGCGAAGTACGGTCTGCGCGACGAGTAACGTCCCATGCTACAGCCAGCGTCGAACTGAGGCCTTGTATGGCATGTA
Source organism: Gemmatimonadaceae bacterium (assembly GCA_036496605.1). Taxonomy (NCBI): domain Bacteria; kingdom Pseudomonadati; phylum Gemmatimonadota; class Gemmatimonadia; order Gemmatimonadales; family Gemmatimonadaceae; species Gemmatimonadaceae bacterium. The sequence continues at coordinate 45,135 of DASXKV010000018.1, forward strand.
GTCGCCAGGGAACCGTGCTTCCAAATACCGTTCCTCCCTCGGTATGACGACGAAGCTCATGATCCCGATTGCGGCCGCGAGCGTTACCAGCAGCCAGCCGGCGCGGATCCAAATCGATATGCCAAGAAGGAGTAGTGAGAACGCCAGATAGATCGGATTTCGGCTGAAGCTGTACGGACCGCTGCGAACGATGGCGGTCGTCGGGCGATTGCCCGGCACCGGAGTACCAGCCGCGCGAAAGGTCCGCACCGACGCGAGAAATAGGAGAACGGCCACCAGAATGATGATCAGGCCGATCGGCGCGTTCGCGAAGGTTCTCACGACGGTGATCGGAAAGACCAAGTGAAGTACAAGGCCGAGCACCAGCGCGCCGAGATAGACGAGAGGTGGCCGGAAAACACCTGAGTTGGCAGCGTCGGGCTGGTTCTTTTCGCTGGGATTCATTTGCTCTGCGGTAGCCCGCGTTTTGCCTCGGCCGCCTAGCTGGCTGCTCCGGGGTGCGTGCGCGGCCTCTTCATCGAGCGAGCATGCGACTCAGGGTGTCGGATGGTAGCCAGCGGCCGGCGACAACGACACCCACCGGATGCGCCACCGCCGCGATGTCGACGAGCGGATTTTGATTGAGCAGAAGGAGGTCCGCCGACATACCGGTTTGCACTGCTCCAAACTCGCCAGGCCGGCCAAAACAGAAGGCAGCATCCGCCGATGCTGCGCGGAGAGCGCCATAAGGTGATAGCCCGGCTTCCACGAGCAAGCGCAACTCTTCGTGCAGCGAGAAGCCGGGAATGACGGTGGCGACGGAGGCGTCCGTGCCGGCCAGGATCGGCACATCGGCTGCGGCCAGCGCGCCGACCAAGCGCCGCATCCAACTGTACTGGCGACGAAACTTCGCAAGCGCGTTTGGCAGCTCCGCCTCGTGCCCACGCCACCGCATCACGTACTCGTTGTGGGTCGGCGCCCATTCGCTGCGGAGATCGGGACGTACGTACTGCATTGTCGGTTGCGACAACAGCCCATGTAGCTTCGGGTACTGCTCCGTCATCCGGATCACGTGGTCAAAGGTCACGAGCGTTGGTGTGACGCAGATGCCGGAGCCGCGAAGCTGGGAAACGATGCGCGGAATGTCGGCGTCGGCCGGATCCTGCTCATTCGTTTCCACTTGCATGATGCTTTCGGCGTGCTCGATGGTGCGCTGTCCTGCGCGCACCGCCGCTGCGACCCCGAGGCCGCGCCCTGGGGCGTGACCCACCACAGGAATCTTCTCGACGCGCGCAGCGGCCGTGATCGCCTCGTAGACCGATGGCTGTAAGGGCAGATGAACCTTGACCGCATCATAGCCGTCGAGACGCGCCTGCCGCACGAAAATGCGCGCCTGCTCTGGCGTCGTGAGTCCGTCGGCGAACGCGCTCGTCGTGACGAGCCTGGGACCAAGCCGGGCGCCTGTCGCGATCTCTTGTCGCCAGCGCACGTGGTACGGCTCACCATACATGTTGCGGACGGTCGTGATTCCGTTCGCCAGGTAGAGCGGCAAGTCGGCGGACGACTCCCGGCGAAGTGAGTGGACGTGCGCATCGACAAGTCCTGGAGTGATGAAATAGCTGCGACTGTCGATTCGGATGGCGTCGGCCGGAACCAGGGTTGAATCGACCGGACCAACAGCCACGATTCGTCCAGAGCGAATCAGGACTGTTTGTCGGGGCAACACCACCGGGTCACGGGAATCGCGCAACCGCGGCCCCGTCATTGGAATCACCGTCGCACCGACAAATGCCAGCGAGCGATCGGCAGTGACGGACGCAACTGTCGACGGACTCCGTCTCGCTGACGCCCGACTGGCAGCAAATAGCGCTGCGAGTGCAAGCGCACCGCCAACGACCACCGACAATCGGTGCGACGTCACGGAGCCTCCGGGGAAACGATCATATAAGAACGCTCGCACAGCGAGCGTATTCAATAGCCCCTTTGTCAGCTTCAGCGTTCGTTATGCGTCAGGCCCGGACGATCTCGATCCACCACGATTCGGTAACGGCCCGCTGAATCATGTGCGGTCCGAAGCTCACCTAGTCGTGCCACGCGCACGGACATTTGCTCGCAAGTCCAGCTGCCCTGGTGCAGCCAAAGCGGGTGGCGACGATGAAGCGGACACTCGGGCCACGTGATATCGACGAAACAATCATGAAAATACTGCTGAATCTCCTCAGCCACCTTCTGGAGGTACTCGCGCGAGTCGACGTCGATGGCGTCAGGTTCGTTAAAGAACGTCCGGCGCATCGATGCTTCACGGCGGATCACCTCCTGCTGTCCTGTGCCGACGGTCACCTCAACATCGTGGGTGACCAGCGCCACGGCGCGAGCCTCATCCGCCAGTGAAATCCTCACCGAACATTCTCCCATCAAAACGACCACGGCGTCCTGCTAACGCGTGTTGCAGCGTTCGTTAGACCGCTGCCTCAGAGAAGCGTGCACTCGGCCTCTCGATCACTCTGCCGAGCTTCGCGATCTCCCAACGGTCGCCGAGGAACTTCGCCCGCTTGACCTCGAACCTCGGCGATCAGACGAAAGGGAAGGGCCGCGGCATCGCTGCGGCCCTCGCTAGTTCGGACGTCGGGGTGCTCTTTCTGCCTTCTTCACCGCATCGGTCACCGCCGCTTTCTTCTGCGGAACGATCGTCTCACCGCGAGCGAGCATCGCCACGAGCGTTGCAATCTTTTTCGCGCGGCCCGCGGGCGTCTTCATGTTGTTCGTGCGAAACGTGAGCGCGAACAGGTTCTGCTTGCTGAGCGTCGAGAACGTTTTCAGCGCGCGCGCGTTGGCTTCGATGGCGGCGCGGAGATCACTCGGTATAGTCTCCTTGGAGATCTCGCGGATTGGCGCGTAGGCCGCGTCCCATCGCCCATCCGCTTTGGCGGCGTCGATCTGCTTCTGACCGTGGGGCATCATGCGCCCGGCGCCGATGAGGCGAGCGACGTGCTCGCGGTTCACCTGACTCCAGATGCTCTTCGCGGTCCGCGGTGTAAAGCGCTGCAGGAATGATTGCTCGTCGAACGACTTCTTGATGCCGTCGATCCAACCCCAGCAGAGCGCAACGTCGAGGGCTTGGGCGTAGTCGACGGTCAGCAATCCAGAGCTCTTCTTGTGAATCTTGAGCCAGATCTCCGATTCACTGGCGTGGCGCGTCGCCATCCATTTCTCGAAGGCGGCGGCGGTCTTGAAGCTCTTTATCTTCTCGGGATCGGGAACGACGGGAGGCATGACCGAAATATGCGCGAGGTGATCGACCCCGGCATACAAACGCGTTCGAGGATCATGGCGGCCCGAGAAGTCACGTGGACGGAATCGAGGTTGCGTGGAAGATTCGTGGTGCGCACCCGAGCGACCCGTGGAGCGCGGCAGTCCAGCGCGCGGCCAGACTCACCAGGCATGCGGTCGTACCAATTCAACTCATAGATGCGTGTAGCGGTCTAACGCCAAGTTCAGTTGCGAGCGACTCTACTAAACTAGCGCGACGGACTCGCATACACGAAACGCTTGAAGAGCGTTCAACACAACGACTAACACGCGCTCGTCTGCTGCAACTCCCGTTAGGCCGCGACAGCGGGTGAGCTCTCCAATGCGCGGACACGGCGCAGCGAACGCACGCCGCGGGCTCCGACTAAGAAACCGAGACCTACCAGCAAGCCGAAAGCGAGAACACGTGGTGTGGCGTGCGGAGGTCCAAGCCACGCATAGAGAAACCCGATCGGCCAGACAGCTAGCATGAGCAGTGAAGGCCAGGCATATCGTCGGTATAACACGAGAACGAGGATAAGAATGCCGCTCTTCAACACCGCCTGACCGAAGAGAGTTGGATCAAGCGATCCCGCAGCTGTGAGCTGGAGGTACACAGTGATCAAGCGCGCGATGAGTGTGGCTGCCACAGTGAGCTGTCCGACTGTGATCTCCCATCCGGCGCGAGTTCGTGTACGATCGAGTTCCAACGGGTTCGATTAGCGTTTGAGTCGCGGCCTACGCTCATTAGACAGCGACATTAACAAGCACTCATGCAATTCATTGTGCGTGCCTCGCAACCTAAAATGCGACTGCCTCGCTCGAGCCCAGTTCAAGCCCAAGCAATGGCGGCGCTTGCGAGCGTCCACCCGAAAACCCTCGCAACTTAATTCGCACGCCTCGCAAACTAAGACGCATGCGCTAGACGCAATTCGCCGAGGCCTGGTCCAGAGACCGTAGGCGGGCCAAACCAGGATTCGGCCTGCGTTGACAAGCGGGGCTCCACGCGGAATAGTCCGGCATGCTCTGTCTCGACCACTGGATCGCCGGCCAGCGCGACCACGGCTCCTCCGACCGCGCCGGCACCGTCTACAACCCCGCGACCGGCGAAGCCGCCGCCGAGGTTCCGTTCGCGACCGCCGCCGACGTCGATCGGGCTGTCGCCTCGGCGCTCGCCGCGTTCGAAGGCTGGAGCCGCACGGGCCTCAACAAGCGCGCCACGATCCTGTTCAGTTTCCGTGAACTGGTTAGGCAGCATACCGAGGACCTCGCGCGTCTCATCGTTCGCGAGCACGGCAAAGTGCTCGCCGACGCCCGCGGCGAAGTCCAGCGCGGCCTCGAGGTCGTCGACTTCGCCTGCGGCATCCCGCAGCTCCTCAAGGGCGAGTTCTCCGAGAATGTCTCGGCCGGCGTCGACAGTTACTCACTGCGCCAGCCGTTAGGCGTCGTCGCCGGGATCACGCCGTTCAACTTCCCGGTGATGGTGCCGATGTGGATGTTCCCGATCGCCATCGCGTCCGGGAACACCTTCATCCTCAAACCCTCCGAGCGCGACCCGTCGCCCGCGCTCAAGCTCGCCGAGCTGTGGCTGGAGGCAGGTCTGCCTAACGGGGTGTTCAACGTCCTCCACGGTGACCGCGTCGCCGTCGACCGATTGCTCGAGCATCCCGACGTCGCCGCGGTGAGCTTCGTTGGATCGACCCCAGTCGCACGCCATATCTACGAGACCGGCACACGTCACGGCAAGCGCGTGCAAGCGTTAGGCGGTGCCAAGAATCACATGGTCGTCCTCCCCGACGCCGACCTCGAGCTCGCCGCCGACTCGGCCGTCAACGCGGCGTTCGGGTCGTCGGGACAGCGATGCATGGCGATCTCCGTGCTCGTCGCCGTCGGCGAGGCGGCCGACCGGCTCGTCCCGCTCATTCGCGATCGCATGCACAACATCCACGTCGGCGACGGCATGCGCCCGAACATCGACATGGGCCCACTCGTCACCAGACAGCATCTCGACCGCGTTCGCCGTTACGTCGACGAAGGCGTCGCCGCGGGGGCCAAGCTCGTCGCCGACGGGCGCGACGTGCCTAACGACGACGGTGGCTTTTTCCTCGGCCCATGCCTCTTCGATCACGTCCGCACGGACATGTCGATCTACAAGGACGAGATCTTTGGACCCGTGCTCTCCGTCGTGCGCGCGAAGAGCTACGACGAGGCGGTCGAGCTCGTGAACGACAGCCCGTACGCGAACGGCGTCGCCATCTTCACCAGCGACGGCGGCGCCGCGCGCCGATTCCAGAGCGAGATTCAGGTCGGGATGGTCGGAATCAACGTCCCGATCCCCGTGCCGATGGCGTACTACTCCTTCGGTGGCTGGAAAGACTCACTCTTCGGCGACGCCCACGTGCATGGAATGGAAGGCGTCAAGTTCTACACGCGCGCCAAGGTCGTGACCGCCCGCTGGCCCCAGTCCGCGGCGAAGGGAAAGAATCTCGGTTTTCCTGCCTAGCCTAGATCCTTCGCTTCGTCACGATGACAGGGCGTTCTGCAATGGACCAAGGTCCAGCGCGAACTCGACCATGGCGACGACCAGTGTAGCCTGTTCCCGAAGGCGGACGCCGGTGCATACTACTCCCATGCGTACGATTCAGAAGCTCACCGCTCTTGCGGCGCTATCGCTCACGTATGCCGCGCCCGCACTCGCGCAATCACTCCCGAGCCGGTTGTCCGACGACGACTTCTGGCGATTGATCGGCGAGCTCTCGGAGTCGGGCGGATATTTCCGCTCGGACAATTTTGTATCCAACGAGACGACTTTTCAGTACGTGATTCCGGATTTACAAAAGGCTCATGCTGCCGGTGGCGTTTATCTGGGCGTCGGACCGGATCAGAATTTCACCTACATCGTCGCGCTGAAGCCGCGGATCGCGATCATCACCGACATCCGCCGGCAGAACATGATCGAGCACCTGATGTACAAGGCGGTGATCGAGGTGTCGCCGACGCGCGCGGATTTCCTCTCGCTGCTTTTCTCGCGGCTTCGCCCGGCGGGACTCACCGATACCACCGGCGCGCCAGCGCTGCTGCAGGCATTTGTCGCCGCGGCGTCGGACAGCATTCTCTATCGCAAGAACCTCGCGGCGATCAAGGACCAGCTCACCGGTCGCCATCACTTCGCCCTCACGCCCGACGACCTCGCGTCGATCGCGTACATCTACGACGCATTCTTCGACGCCGGTCCCGAGCTCAATTACTCCTTCTCGACCGGTCGGCAAGGACGCGCGGGATTCTTTGGACGCAGAATGCCGAGTTACGCCGAGCTGATGTCGGAGTCGGACGCGTTAGGCACTCATCGGAGCTATCTCGCGACGGAAGAGAATTACCGTGCGTTGCGCGAGCTCGAGCTGAATAATCTCATCATCCCAATCGTCGGCGACTTTGCCGGCGACAAGGCGCTCCGCGCCGTCGGCGCGTACCTCAAGCAGCACAATGCGACGGTCACGGCATTCTACACGTCCAATGTCGAGCAGTATCTCTTCCAGCAAGCCGACGACTGGAAACACTTCTTCGCGAACGTCGCGACGCTGCCGCTCGATCCGAAGAGCACATTCATTCGTGCGGTCTTCAACTATATGGGCTTCCGCGATCCGTCGACGGGAATACCAGGGCCACGCTCGACGACGATGCTCTCGCCGATTCAGGACGTGCTCAAGGCCGTCGACGAAGGAAAGATCCAGACGTACTACGACGTCATCCAGCTCTCGATTTCTCCGGCTCCGGGGGCTGGGACCGGGGCACCGTGACCGCGTTAGGCGTTGCCGGCAGTGCTGCTTCGTGTGCGCGTGGGCGTCGAATGCGATAGATGAGATAGATGACGACGAAGACGTTGACGACGAACGTCGCGAACTTGATGACTGTCGGGCGCTGGAAGATCTCGTAGATCTCGAAGGGAATGAGTGATCCCGTCGCGATGACCGTCAGATACTCCGCCCAGCGCTTCTCGCGCCAGAGCCCGACCCCTTCCGTTCCGAAGAGCGCCGCGTAGAACAGCGCGACGAGCCCCAACGCGCCGATCTTCTGGCGGCTGAGCCCCGTAATCAGCATGATCGAGTTGCGCACGAGGTGCTGTCCGGTCGTGAACGCGAGGTTCGAGCCCCACTCACGTGCGCGGTCGGCGACTCCTTGCTGCATCAGCCCGAACGCGCCGAGCGCAGCGAAGACAAAGAGAATCGTCTTCAGAAATTTGAAAATCGCGATCGCTTGCATGAACCGATCGTGATGGCGATGCCGTTCTGACGTCACTGTGGTTTCCATACTCCGATTATGCGGATTGCCATAACGCGCCCCGTTAGTTCCAGTCTACCGCGCTGCGAGTTGACCTACCTTACGCGCCAGCCGATCGATCTCGGCCGCGCGCGAGAGCAACATACCGAATATGAATCACTCCTCACCTGCCTCGGATGGCAAATAGTTCGCCTGCCGGCGCTCGACGAGCAACCTGACGCCGTGTTCGTCGAGGACGCGGCAATCGCCGTCGACGAACTTGCAGTACTCGCGCCGATGGGAGCCGCGAGTCGAGTCGGCGAGTCGCGAACCGTCGAGGACGCACTCGGCCGATATCTTCCCGTAGAACATCTCACTCCGCCAGCCACGCTCGACGGCGGCGACGTGCTCCGCGCCGGCCGCCGACTCTTCGTCGGCCTTTCACGTCGCACCAACATCGCTGCTGTCGAGCAACTCGCAAGGCTACTCGGCCCATACGAGTACGAGGTCGTTCCGGTGTCGGTCGCAGGGGCGCTACACCTCAAGTCGGCATGCTCCTTCGTCGGAGAAAACGCCTTGCTCGCGAACACCGACTGGTTCGACGTCGCCCCGTTCGCCGGAATGGAAATCCTGCCTATCGAGACCGCCGAGGCGTGGGGCGCCAGTGTGCTATACGACGACGGTCGCGTCGTCACGCTGGCCGGATTCCCCCTCACGAAGGATCTGCTCGAGAGCCGCGGACTCGATGTGCGCGTCGTCGATTTGTCGGAGCTTCGCAAGGCGGAAGGCGGGCCGACCTGCCTCAGCATTCTCCTCCCACGCGCCGCTTCGTGACGGCCGAGTGCTTCACGCGGTCTGCTCATACGAGCATCGCGACCGTTCGCGATTGCGTCAACCGGAATTCACTCTCTCCCGAGGTCGCCTATGCTTCGAAATTTCTCCGTTCGGGCGTTGGTCATTGCATGCGCATTCGCCCTCGCTCCACTCGCCCTACAGGCGCAGGCGACGACATGCAAGGACGGCACGACTTCCACCGCCAGCGGTAAGGGTGCGTGCTCCGGCCACGGCGGCGTCGGCAAGGCCGCTGCGAAGGCCGCGAAAGCAGAGTCGAAGGCGAACACCAAGGTCGCAAAGACCGACGCCAAAGTCGCGAAGTCAGAATCGAAGGCGGCTAGCAAAGCCACGAAGACGACCGACGCAGCGGGCGCGACGGCGAAGTGCAAGGACGGCACGTATTCGCGCGCGGCCACTCGCCGCGGCGCCTGCTCGCGCCACGGCGGCGTCGCCGAATGGCTCAAGACCTGACGACTCGCTCGGCCCGCCTAACGGTTATGACGATTGCTTTGGAGGCGGGAGTGTTGCTGCCGACGGCGACGTGGTCGTGCGGTACGAGGACGTTCGCCTCGGGGAAATAGGCCGCGGCGCAGCCGCGCGGGACGTCGTACGGTACGACGCGAAAGTTGCGCGCAACGCGCTCCTCGCCGCCGTGATGGCTCGTGATGTCGACGGCCACCTCGGCGGCGAGCTCACGTGCACGCATGTCGTCGGGATGAAGAAAGATCACGCGTCGCCCGTTGCGTACGCCGCGATATCGGTCGTTAGGGGCATAGACGGTGGTATTGAACTGATCGTGCGCCCGCACCGTCGTGAGTAACAGCTGGCCGGGCGCGAGCTGGAACGTGGGAAGAGCGTGGACTGTGAAGCGCGCCTTGCCGGTCGCCGTCAGGAAGACGCGATCGCGCGCGGCGTTCGGCAGATGAAAGCCGCCCGGCACGCGCGCCCGCTCGTTGTAGTGCTCGAAGATCGGGATCACCCGCTCGATCGCGTCCCGAATGCGATCGTAGTCGCCGACGAGCTCGTCCCACGCGACCGCGCTGCGGCTGCCTAACGTCGTCCGTGCGAGGCGCGCGACGATCGCGGGCTCGCTCAGAAGTTGCGGCGACGCCGGCTCGAGCACACCGCGCGACGCCTGAACGATCGCCATCGAGTTCTCGGTCGTCACGAATTGCGGGCCGTGCGCCTGGACGTCGCGCTCGGAGCGGCCGAGGCAGGGAAGGATGAGCGCCTGCTCCCCGGTAACGAGGTGCGCGCGATTGGGCTTGATCGACACGTGGACCGTGAGGCGGCAGCGGCGCAGCGCGGCCGCGACGTACTCCGTGTCGGGCGTCGCTTGCAGGAAGTTACCGCCCAACGCGAAGAAGACCTTGGCGCTTCCCGCATGCATGGCACGAATTGCTCCGACGGTGTCGAACCCGTGATGCCGCGGCGGCACAAACCCGAACACTGCGCCGAGCCGGTCGAGGAACTCGGGGCGGGGACGCTCCCAGATACCGACCGTGCGATCGCCCTGCACGTTGCTGTGACCGCGCACAGGACAGAGGCCCGCGCCAAGCTTGCCGATCTGTCCACGCAGCAGGTGGAGATTGACGATCTCCTGAATGTTCGCGACGGCGTTCACATGCTGGGTGAGTCCCATTCCCCAGCAGGTGATCGTCCTCTCGGACCTGGCAAAGACCTCGGCGGCGCGCACGATGTCGTCGTAAGGCACACCGCTCGCCGATGTGATCATGTCCCACGGCTGGCGCGTCAGCGCGCGCGCATACACGTCGAAACCGTCGGTGCATGCCGCGATGAAAGCGCCGACGAGCGACTTTTCACCGCGCGCATCGCGCTCGAGCAGTGCTTTGGCGATTCCCTGAAACAGAGCGACGTCGCCGCCGACGCGAACGCGCAGGAGAAAGTCGGCGATCTCCGTGCCGCGCCCGAGAAGTCCCGTCAGCTCCTGCGGCTGCTTGAATCGCCGCAATCCCGTTTCGGCGAGCGGATTGATGCCGACGATCGTCGCGCCGTTTCGTTTGGCCTTCTGCAACGTCGACAACATTCGGGGATGGTTCGTTCCCGGATTCTGCCCCGCGATGAAGATTGCTTCCGCGTGCGCGAAGTCCTCCAGCGTTACCGTCCCCTTGCCGACGCCGATCGCTTCCGTGAGCGCAGTGCCGCTCGATTCATGACACATGTTGGAGCAGTCCGGAAGATTGTTGGTCCCGAACTGCCTAACGAACAATTGATACAAGAACGCCGCCTCGTTCGACGTCCGACCGGATGTGTAGAATACGGCCTCGTCCGGCGACGCCAGCGCGTTGAGCTCGGACGCGATGAGCGCGAAGGCATCGTCCCACGAGATCGGCTCGTAATGCGTCGCGTCGCGCCGCAGCAGCATCGGATGCGTGAGGCGTCCAAGCTCGCCGAGCGCGTGATCCGACATCGCCGACAGCTCGCTGATGCTGTGGCGCGCAAAGAGCTCGGGCGTCGCACGACGTGTCGTCGCTTCCCACGCCGTCGCCTTCGCGCCATTCTCGCAAAATTCCGCGATGTGACGGCTACCATCGGGATCGGGCCACGCGCACGACTGGCAATCGTAGCCGTCTTTCTGGTTGAGTGCCGTCAACGTGCGCAGTGACCGGCGCACGCCCATCTCGCCGAGCGCGTGGCGGAAGCTGGCGACGACGCCAGTCATCCCCGCCGCCGCGGATGGGGGGTCGGAGATATCGATCTTGGAGAGATCTTCTTCGGGGGGAAGCTCGTTGCCTGTCACGCCAGGCGGTCCTCGCCGGCATAGACGTTGAACCGTTCCGCGCGCACGAACCCCAGCAACGTCATCCCGCTCTCTCTCGCGAGCTCGACCGCGAGACTCGACGGCGCGCCGATCGCCGCGACGATCGGAATGCCCGCCATGAGCGCCTTCTGAACCAGCTCGAAGCTCACCCGTCCGCTGACGATGAGTATGCGCTCATCAGCCGGAAGGCGGCCCGCCAGCAACTCGGCGCCGATCACCTTGTCGAGCGCATTGTGCCGCCCAACGTCCTCCCGGAGAATGGTCAACCGTCCGTCGAGATCGAACAGCGCCGAGGCGTGCAATCCGCCCGTCGCCGCGAAGAGACGTTGGGCCTCGCGCAGCAGTGCAGGGAGTCGCCGCACGAGCTCGACGTCGACCGTCGGCGCGTCCGTGCGCAGTGTCCACACTGGCGTCGCCCGAAGCGCCGCGGTCGATCGTTTGCCGCAGGCTCCGCAGCTCGAGCTCGTGAACGAATGCCGGTCGAGCCGCGAGAGATCGCTCATGTTGCCTGTCGCGAGCTCCACGCGAATCGCGCCGCTCGAACAGGGATGCACGCCGAGTATGTCTTCGCGCCGGCGAACGATACCCTCGGTGAAGAGATAGCCGGCCGCGAGATCGACGTCGTCACCCGGCGTTCGCATTGTCAGGGAGACCGTCGTCGGGATCCCACCGTCAACCGCAATGCGTATCTCGAGCGGCTCCTCGACGGCGAGCACATCGGAGGACGCGTCGACCGTACTGCCGTCGACTCGTCGCACGTCAAATCTCAAGACGCCTTCGCCCATCGCAACTCCTGTCTCGTTACGGGGAATTAGAGCGCACCGATCGCGACCAGACAAGCAGCATGTCGCCCACGAGCCACCGGCGCAAAATTCGCAAAGTAGGAAACAGACTTCGCAAGGACGACCACGTGACCACTGCGGTGGCGGCGCGACCAGTCTCGCTCTCGCATCAGCAGATCCTCGTTGTCTTCAGCGGACTCGTGCTCGGCATGCTCCTCGCCGCGCTCGATTCCACGATCGTGTCCACCGCGCTGCCAACGATCGTCGGTGAGCTCGGCGGACTCGCGCGTCTATCCTGGGTCGTCACGGCTTATCTGTTGGCACAGACGGTCGTGACGCCGCTTTACGGCAAGCTCGGCGACCTCTACGGTCGCAAGAGCGTGTTGCAGAGCGCGATCGTCCTCTTTCTCGTCGGCTCCGCACTCTGTGGCCTGAGCAGGAACATGCCGCAGCTGATCGTCTTTCGTGCGATCCAGGGACTCGGTGGTGGCGGACTCACGGTGACGACGCAGGCGGTCGTCGGCGACATCGTCCCGCCGCGCGATCGGGGTCGGTATCAAGGAATCTTCGGCGCGGTGTTCGGTCTCGCCAGTATCGCCGGTCCACTCCTCGGCGGCTACTTCACGACGCATCTCTCCTGGCGATGGATCTTCTACGTCAATCTGCCGTTAGGCATCATCGCGTTGCTCGTCATCGCGTCGACATTGCCGGCGACAACGGAGCGGCGGCATCCATCGATCGATTACCTCGGGACGGTGTTCCTCGCGATCGCCCTGAGTGCCATCGTGCTCGTGTCCGACGTCAGCGGCACGCTCCGTCCCTGGCTCTCGCCGATGATGCTCTCGCTGATTGCGGCGGCAGTCGTATCGCTCGTTGCGTTCATTCTGGTCGAGCGCCGCGCGACGGAACCCGTGGTGCCGCTTCGACTCTTCCGCAATCGAACCTTCTCGGTGACGTCGGCGATTGGACTCATCGTCGGCTTCGCGTTGTTCGGCTCCGTGACCTACCTCCCGCTTTTCCTGCAGGTCGTGAAAGGCGCGAGTCCGACCGCGTCGGGTCTCGAGATGCTACCGATGATGGCGGGCATGCTCGTCACGTCGATCGCCTCGGGGCAGCTCATCAGCCGCACGGGTCGATACAAGATCTTCCCGATCATCGGCACGCTCGTCATGGCCATCGGGCTGTACATGCTCTCGCGCATGACCGCGCAGACGACGACCCAGAGCGCGGCGATCATCATGCTCGTTCTCGGTCTCGGACTCGGCATGGTGATGCAGGTGCTCGTGATCGCGGTCCAGAATGACGTCGAGTACCGTGACCTCGGCGTCGCGACCTCGGGCGCGACGCTCTTCCGGCTCGTCGGCGGCTCGTTGGGTACGGCGGCGCTTGGCGCTGTCTTTTCGGCGAGCCTGGCGCATGCACTGGCTCGCGTGCTGCCGGGCAGCGCGCGCGTCACCGGGCACGGCGCTCTCAATCCGGAGACGCTACGCCAGCTCTCGCCGGCCCTGCGCGACATCTACGTCAACGCATTCACCGTAGCGTTAGGCACGATATTCGTTGCCGCGACCGCGGTCGCGCTGCTCGGCTTCGTCCTCACGTGGTTCACGCCCGAACGCCCGCTGCGGCAGACCGTCGCCGCCGCAAGCAGCGCCGAGCTGGGTGAGGCGTTCGCGATGCCCGAAGACCCGCGATCGGAGGGACTGGTGCTCCGCGGGCTCGCCGCGCTCGCCGACCGGCACGTCCAGCGCGAGCACATCGAGCAGATCACGGCTCGCGCCGGTGTCGACCTCGAGCCGCTCGAGGCGTCCTTGCTCGTGCGCATCGATCGGTATCCGGACGCCGACGTCCAGACGTTAGGCAAGGAACGCGGTGCCGGCCCGGAAGAAGTGAGTGTCGCGATGACCGACCTGCGCTCGCGCGGTTTGATCGTGGAACGGCCCGGCGACGGCCGGACTCCGCGATGGGAGCTGACGTTCGCGGGCTGCGCGACGTTGAACAAGCTCGTCGCCGCGCGTCGCGCGTATCTGACCGAGCTTTTCGCAGAATGGGGCCCTTCGCGTCGCGAGGAGCTCGCGGCCGTGCTGCGGCGCTTGGCGGACGAACTCGTTCCCGATGTGCGGAGCGTCGCTCGCGCATGAGGCGACTCGTCGCCTGATCGCTGATCACACTATTGCACGTCCGTGAACGAACGCACACCTTTGTCTTCCCTCCCCGCGAAGCAAAGGCTCCCCCGTGCAGTTCCAACGCCTGCTGGCAGGCGTTCTTGTCGCGTTAGGCAGTCTCCCCGCCAAGAGCAACGCCCAGGACACCATACAAACGCTGGTGGGATCGACGCGTGTCGCGCTCGATCTCTCCTACATGCGCCCCGTGTACTCGTACTTCCGGGGCAGCGGCGCCGCGCTTCCGTTCATCAACGACCACTGGCAAGCAGGCCTTTCGCCAACGTGGGAGGTCGACGGCGGCGTCCAGCACTACTACTTGTCGGGCGGCGCCGAAGCGGTTGCCAACTACTACCCGGTGAGCAGCGGCAGATGGCTGCCCTACGTTGGCGCCTTTGCATCGCAGCGCGGAGCCACCTTCGCGACGGGCAACGGGACCTACGGTGTGCAGGCCGGCTATCTCCACTTCCTATCGCCATCGTTGGCATTCCGCAGCGAATTTCGTTTCCGCCACTCTGACGTCGGTGCCGCATCGAACAGCGAAGATGTCCTCGTCAGCCTCGATCCGTATCTCTTCGGACGAGCGAATCGTCGCCTAACGGCACTCCCTGCATTTGGCATCTTCGACGTCAATCTCTTCGCCGACTACACTCTTCGCCCGACACATTCACTCGCCGTGAATGCGACGCTGGCTCCGTTCCTGACTCGCTGGCTCCAGGCCGGATCGACGGCGAACATGGTCTTTGCCTTCTATCGCAGCAGCGGAAGCCACGTCCTCGAGTTATTCGGCCGCGGCTATCTACCGGTCGCCACGCGCGTCGTCCCCTTCGCCGAGCTGTTCGTCGGCAATGAGAGCCTCGGCCAGAGCTATCAGACGCTCGGGAGCCACGGCACCCGTGCGGGACTGCGGACGTACCTGACGCCAGGCGTGGCGCTCGACCTGGCGCTCCAGTGGCGGACGTACGACACGGAGACGATGGGGCCGAGCAAGTCGAGCACCTCCACACCGCCACCCAATCGAACTTTCCGCGCCACGATGACGACGCAGTTCCGGGCACGGCGCGCGCGTGATTAACGTTCACGCGGCCCGTTTTTCGGAGATCGCTGTGCCTAACATGTCCCGCCTGCGGCGAACGCTGACGCTCGCCGCACTTGCATTCCCTGTCACCACACACGCCCAGTCGCTCGCCTCGCAGGTCGAGGTCGTGCGCACAACGCACGGCGTCCCGCACATACGCGCCGAGAACGTCGAGGCGGCGGCGTACGCGCTCGCGTACGTGCAGCTCGAGGACTACGGACCACGCGTCGCCTTCGCCCTCGTCCACGCGCGGGGTGAGATGGGCAAGTGGTTCGGCCGCGACAGCATCGAGGGTGACTACACGGCGAAGCTCGCCTACGACGAAGCCGTTAGGCATTACGCCCAGCTCGACCAGGATACGCGCAACGTGTACGAGGGTTTCGCGGCGGGCGCCAATCGGTACGTCGAGCTGCATCCGGAGGAGTTTCCGGCGGGCTTCGCGCCCCACTTCACCGGCTACGACGTTGCGACGAAGGACGTGGAGATGCCGTCGCCGGCCGCGGTGCGCCGCTTCCTTGCGAAGATGCAACCGGCAGCCCCGCGTCGTCAGCGGCCTCCGGCATCCAACGAACCACCCGAAGGCTTTCCAGACGACGTGCCCGATTACGGGTCCAACGCGTGGGCCTTCGCGCCAAGTCGCACAAAGTCGGGGCGGGCGATCCTCATGCGCAACCCGCACCTCTCGTGGGACGCGGGCTACTACGAGGCGCAGGTTACCGTGCCTAACGTCTTGGATTTCTACGGCGACTTCCGCATCGGCGGCCCGTTCAGCGTCGTCGGCGGCTTCAATCACGACCTCGGCTTTGCGACGACGAACAACGCGCCGGAGCTGAACGCGATTTACGCGCTCGATGTGGATTCGACGCGCGTCGACCATTACTTGTTCGACGGTGCGTCGCTCAGTCTCGAGCGTCAGCTGGTGACGGTCGAGTACAAGAATGGTCCCGGACTCTCGAGCGAGACGCGCGAGATGTGGCGCACCTCGTTAGGCCCCGTGATCTATCGTGGCGGCGGGAAGGTCTACGTCCTCAAGGCGGCTGGCGACGGCGACTTCCGCGCCGGCGAGCAGTTCCTCCGCATGATGCGCGCAAAGTCGCTCGAGCAATGGAAGGATGCGATGCGCATGCGCGCGCGAGTGAATTCGAATTTCACGTACGCCGACCGCGCCGGCCACATTTTCTATGTATGGAATGCCACCATCCCGTCACTACCGCATCCGAGTGGCGGTGACACGGCGGCGGTACCGGCGCACGGGACGTCGGACGTCTGGACTCGTTATGTGCCATGGGACTCGCTCCCGCAACTCCTCGATCCCAAAGGCGGTTACGTCGAGAACTCGAACGACCCGCCGTATTTTACGAACTTGCATCTGCCACTCGACCGCAAGCGCTATCCCGCGAACTTCCCCGAGCCGAAGGTTGGCCTCCGCACGCAAATGAGCCTCGAGCTCATCGACACGAACCGGAAGCTGAGCCTAGAGGACGTGATCGCGCTGAAGCACTCGTATCACATGCTCCTTGCCGACCGCGTGAAGAGCGATCTCGTCGCGGCCGTGCGCGCGTCGAATCCAACGCCGGCCGTTGCTCAGGCGATCGACGCGATCGAGCGCTGGGACAACTCCGTCGCACCGACGAGCAAAGGTGGCCTGCTGTTCGAGATCTGGTGGCGCCGCTACATCCAGGGCTCGATGGCCGATAGCCTGTTCGCGCAGCCGTGGAGCATAACGTCACCCGCGTCGACGCCACGTGGATTGCGGGACGGCGCCCGCGCCGCGGCCGCCTTCGCATGGGCGGTCGACGAGACGACACACCGCTTCGGCGCCGCCGATGTCGCATGGGGCGACGTCCACCGCGTCCGCGTCGGCAGCGTCGACGTGCCCGTTGGCGGCTGCAACGGTGACCTCGGCTGTTTCCGCGTGATCTGGTACCGCAACGAGCCCGACGGCAAGCGCGCCGCGGCCGGCGGCGATGGCTGGATCCTCGCCGTCGAATTCACGGACATCCCGCACGCGTACTCGGTGCTGGCGTATGGCGAGAGCGATCGCGCCGATTCACCGTTCCACGACGACCAGGCCGCGATGTTCGCGCGCGGTGAGTTGAAGCCGGTCGCATTCACGGCGAAGGACGTCGACGCCCAGTCGATTCGGAGATATCGACCGGGGGTGAGTCGTTAGGTTTGTATGCTCCCGACGCCACGCGGGCTCATGTGTCGGGAGAGATCAACGACTATGAAACACGGACAAAGCCGGCCTTGACCCGGCTTTGTCCGGGGTAAGGCAGTTGACGTAAGCCAAACGAGGCGCCTTCCATGGGGCGCACTAGCACCGCTCGCGATTCACTATCGCCGCTCGCGATTCACTGTAGCCGCTCGAAATGATCGGTCGCGAGGAGCCGGTAGAATTTCGGTTTTGGGCCGAAGTGCAGTAGGAGCCCTACGTCGAACCTGGTTGCGCGAAGATAGTTCAGGAGTTGAGGTCGATCGGTTGGGCTGAGAACGAATCGGGATTTTGTCTCGAGTACGATCAAATCATCGACGACGAAATCCATGACGAAGCGCCCAATCGTGAAACCATCATACCAGACCTCAACCGGCACTTCACGCGCGACCTTGTGACCGCGGCGTCGTAGCTCGATCTCGAGCGCCGACTTGTAGATCCTCTCGAGAAATCCAAACCCAAGTTTGTCGTAGACTGCGAAGAATGCCGCGATGATTGATTGTGTAATCTTTTCGTGCAACAGCTTTCCGGGCTGACGCGTCGAAGGGTCATCGTCGGCAGTGCGGTTGTCGTCCATGACAGCCAATTCAGCATCGAGGGGCGCCGCGTGCATAACCAGAATCCTGCCAGCAGAACGAAAACAATCCGACTGGCGCGGTGAGGCCTTTCGCGGGATATCGCCGACTCCTCGCCGCCGCGCGCGCCGAAGTGTTGGGAGAGATCAACGATTCTGAACGCGGACAAAGCCGGGCAAGGCCGGACAAGGCCGGACGAAAAGCAGAACAGAAATTCTTTTTTGTCTTTTTTTTTTGAAGAAAACACGTTCCCGCTCTTAGTCCGGCAGTGTGCGGCGTTGTCCGGCTTTGTCCGTGTAAATGCCGTAAATGCTGATTGAACCAGGAGCCTTGCCACGCGCGATGGAGGAGTTCTCACCCAGGACGGCGCGTACTATCGGCAGCTGGTTTCACGGGCTCGAACTCCTTTTCGGGAACCCTGAACTGCGGATCGACGCCCGTGTCCTCCCAGACGCCGAGTACGCGCTGCGCGACGTAGTCACCGATCTTTGGCCCGAACTTGAAACCTTCGGCATTTCCGCCTGCGGCGATCCACACGTTCGTCATGTGCGGATGGTGATCAACGATGAAGTTGCCACTCGAGGTGATCTCGTAGTGGCAGGCATGCGTCTGCGCGATCGGCGCATCCTTGAGCAGTGGGAAGCGATGTGCGATGAATCGGCGTGAGCCGTCGAGGCGTTCCTGATTCGCCCAACGATCGCTCGTATCCGGGTCCAGCTGCTGCGGCGGTACTTCGACCTGCGCCTGTCCGCTCTGACGAGCACCACCGGCGTTCGCTGCGTTCGAGCCCGTGTCGACTGCGGGCGCGTTCGGATTCGGCGTCGCGCCGCCATTGGCGACGGTCGACGGTGTGTTCGGTGGCGTCGGCGCCCGCTCGGCGCCGCGCACCCGAAACCCACGATTGTCTACCGGCAACGCCGGCCAGCCCGTCACGCCGGGGAAGTTGAAACTTGGCAGATTAGGATATGTGAAACGATAGTCCCCGATCGGCGTCCCGTAGTAGCAGACGTATCCGATCGGCACTCGCATCTTTTTGGCGAAGAGATCTGGAAAAGTCTTGCCTAACCAGGCTCCAACTGCGTAGACAAAAGTGTCGGCGCGCAGCGTCGTGCCCGTGTCGAGCGCGATCTCCTCGAGGCGGCCATCGACGACTTTCGAGGGCGTCGCCCGGCCGATGACGATCTCACCGCCCAGCTTCTCGAAGGCCGCGGCCACCGCGTGGACGGCGCGGCGCGCGCGCACGACGCCGGCGTCCGGCTCGTAGAGAATCGCACTGATTTCGTCAACGGACATCACTGGAAACGAGCGGCGGACGTCCTCGGGCGCGAGGATGTTGTACGGAATCTTGTGCTTGTCCCACCAGAGCTTGCAGCGCAGCTGAAAGTTGTCCCAGTCCTCGCGCAGGATCAGATCGCCGGTCACATGGAAAAGGTTCAATCTCAGGTCGCGGCCCCATTCGTCGTCGAACGCCTTCCATCGCTTCATTGCCTCACGCGCCCAGAGCATCCACAGCTCGCCTTGCGTGCCTTGCCGGTCCCCATACGATGAGCGCACGCCACGCGACTCGTCGCCGGAGGTCGATCGGCCATTCCCGGGACCATACGCATCGACGAGCGTGACCTTCGCGCCGCTCTTGCGCAGGTGGTACGCGGTGAAGCTCCCCCAGATTCCCGCGCCGATGACGACGACGTCGGGCGAGCGCCGTCCGAGCACCGACGCGCTCCGCTGTTCCGTCTCCTTCGTCGCGAGCCCCTCCGCGCCGGCGCGTCCGCCAAGCAATAGCATTCCGGCGCCCGTGCCGGCGACTTTGATGAAATCCCGTCGGTGGAGGGAGCTGCCGTCTTCTTTCGACTCGTCACTCATGTTTCTTTGGGCCAGGACGGTTGAATCGCGCGTCAACATGCCGTCGGGGCGACGCGGACGCAAACCGGATCGCGAAATGGCATCACTGCAGGATATAATGGTGGCGGTCGCTTATCCGTTGAGGAGCCGTATCATGGGTGCGAGACGTGGAGCAGTCGTGGTCTGGACGATAGTCGTTGCTGGCTGCGCGAGCGGCGCGGCGTCCGCCGGGCGCGTGCTTACGCCCCTTGGCGCGCACCTTACCGCCGACTCGAAGACCGGCGCGCCGGTCCCACTGCGGATTGATCCCAACGCTCGGGTCGTGCGCACGACGACCCCCAACCTGCCTGCGGCGACATATTGGCCGGCGCAGGCTGATCGTGGCGAGAAAGTCTTCACTCAGGTGTGCGCGATGTGCCACGCGCAATCGCAGTTCATCGGACAGGCATTCGTCGAGAACTGGAATGACCATCGTGTGTCGGATTTCTATACGCTCATCCGCAGCACGATGCCGCTCAACAATCCGGGCGGGTTGAAGGATGACGAGTATCTGGCGGTCGTTGCGTATTTGCTCAAAGCGAACCACGCGAGTGCCGGTCAGGATTCGCTCGGCACCGACTCCCTGTCGCTCCGGCACCGAAAGATCGGCGTGCG
The DNA here is from genome assembly GCA_036496605.1 of Gemmatimonadaceae bacterium. Classification (NCBI taxonomy): domain Bacteria; kingdom Pseudomonadati; phylum Gemmatimonadota; class Gemmatimonadia; order Gemmatimonadales; family Gemmatimonadaceae; species Gemmatimonadaceae bacterium. The sequence continues at coordinate 65,580 of DASXKV010000018.1, forward strand.
GTTCCCGTAGGCGCGTGATGCGTGGTGACGCCGGACGCCGAGCGACATACCTCAAATTGTTGGGCACGATAGCTGCTCCGAAACCGCGGGCGAGACATCGCGCCGGCGCGTCGTGCCTCACGAGGGTGATTTCAGCAGTCTAACCCTCGTGTCGTTCCGGAACGATTGTTCACGCTCGCCGTCCACAGACGCGGACAACGACGCTACCTGTGCAGGGGCCCTAACCATGACACATCAGCGAATAGCGACCGCTCTTATCGTAGCGATGAGTATGTGCTCAGTGAGGCTCGGCGCGCAGGCGCCCAACGCGAATAAAGCCTTGGTGAAACCGACGGCGGATCCAGCGGCGCTCGACGACACGGCCCGCGCATTCACTCAGGTCGATCTGATCGGCGGTAATCGGAACGCCTGGATGACGACGGCGGGGTTACGCTTGGGTGGCGGGACGATATTTGGCAGCTACGCATGGACCACCGTCGACCGCGCTTACGGACTCGGGTATGCGCGACCTATTGCCCAGCGCGACTTGGGATTCCTCGGATCGATCGGCACCGGTCTCGACCTGTACGGCGCCTACGATATCGACAAGTGGACCGGGTACAATGAGCGCGCGGTGCGACTGGCGATCCCACTCTCGATTCGGTGGGGCTCGCCCTCGCGGTTGTCCTTGAGTCCCTTCATCGCGCCCTACGCCGAGCTCGGACGCGCAGGCCTCGAGCAAGGTGACTGCGTCTACACGGCGCCGTCATGCACGAACCCGTATCGCGTCGGCCCTGGCCAGACGCGTGAAGCCGGCCTTGGCGCCGGCGCCGAGCTCACGGCATGGCATGTGAGCCTGAACTTCGGCCTTCGCAATCTCTGGATGCGCCGCGACGCTCTCTATTCCGACCAGGCCTCGCTTGGAATCCGTGTCCGATTCTAGGGGTGCCTAACGGAAGGAGTCATCTCCGGCAAGAGACACCTTGCTGGCCTGACCGCGTGCAGTAGGCTATTGTTCCCGCGCGCGGTTAGGGCCGCGGTCGTTCCCACCTCATTGTCCTCCGGCTCCCGGAGATCACGCATGCTCCCACGCTCCGTCAGACGCGGCGCAACGCTGTCTGCGCTCGCGCTCGCTTATCTATTCCATCCAACGCCGCTCCACGCCCAGGCGCTCACGGGCACTATCCGCGGCCACGTCACCGACGGCGCGTCCGGTCGCGGCATCCCCGAAGCCCAGGTCACCATCACCGGCACGCGCCTCGGCCTGCTGACGAACCAGAGTGGCGACTTCACACTCGCTGCCATTCCCACCGGCTCGCGCACCGTCGAGGTGCGACGCATCGGCTATCAGCCTGTCGACCGCGTCGTCAACGTCACCGCCGGCGACAATGACGTCGGTGCGATCGCACTCAGTGTCAGCGCCGTAAACCTCAGCGAGGTCGTCGTCACCGGTACGGGGACCGCGACCGAGAAGCGCGCCGTCGGCACCAGCATCGCTACGGTGGATTCGGCGCTCATCAGCAAGGCCGAAGCGGTCACGGTCGACCAGGCGATGCAAGGCAAAGTCGCCGGCGCGCAGATCACGCAGAACTCGGGGAGTCCCGGCGGCGGCGGTATCTCCGTTCGCCTCCGCGGCACGAATTCGTTCATCTCCGGCTCCGATCCACTCTACATCGTCGACGGCGTGATCATCGACAACGGTTCGGCGCAGCTCGCGGATCTCGGTACTCGCTCGAATCCGCAGAACCGACTCGCCGACCTGAACCCGGATGACATCGAGCACATCGAGGTCACGCGTGGTGCCGCGGCGGCAGCGCTGTATGGCTCGCGCGCGAACAACGGCGTCGTGCAGATCTTCACCAAGCGCGGAACTATCGGCAAAGCGCACTATACGGGCACCACCCGTTTTTCCATGGGCGAGTTGCGCGAGCAGCAGCCTTTCAACTTCTACCCGTTCAACGAAGCGGGACTGCCCGTCCAACGGTACAACTACCAGGACAACATCTTTCATCGGGCGCCCGCGAATGAGCAGAATCTCACCGTCGAAGGCGGGAACGATCAGACCCGTTACTACATCAGCGGCAATTTCGCCGACGAAGACGGGATCATGCGCTCGACCTCGTCCCGCCGCTCGGGCGCCCGCATCAACCTCCAGCAGCAACTCGCGTCGAAGCTGATCGGCAACGTCAGCGCCAACTACGTCACGACGCATAACGAGTTACAGGCCTTTGGCGAGCAGAACGACTACGGCATCATGGGGTCGCTCTTCTTCGCACCGACGCAGGTCAGTTTTTTCCCGGTGAACGGCATCTACCCGTTGCCTCCCTCGCTGGGGACGAATCCGCTGCTTGCGATCGACAGGATCCGCAATCCGCAGCAGATCGACCGGTTCATCGGGTCGACGAAGCTGACCTGGACGCCGCTGACGCATGTCCTCTTCGACTACACGTTAGGCCTCGATAACACCGGCTTCGAGCAGCGTCAGTTCGTGCCGCGAAATGCCGTCCTCGGTACGGCGCCACTCGCGACCGGACGCTCGCAGTCGGTGTTTCAGGCGTCGCGGGTACTCAACCAGGACGGCGTCGGTAGCTACACGTGGAACCCGATCGGTCCGTTCGATCTGCGTACGACGGCGGGTTTCAACTTCACCGACCAACGCGTTCGCATGACTAGTGCGACCGCGAACGGCCTCGCGCCCGTCGGTGATCTCGTCAGCGCCGGCTCGGTGTTCTCGGCGGCGCAGACGGACGTCGAGTTGCGCACGTTAGGCTTCTATGGCCAACAGGAGCTCGCCTGGGAGAACAAGCTCTTTCTCACGGGTGGCGTGCGGTACGACGCGTCCTCGACATTCGCTCCATCCGAACGCTGGCAGGCGTTCCCGAAGTTCTCGGCATCGTACGTCGTCATCGACAACAAACCGGGGGCGCTCAACAATCTTCGCCTCCGCAGCGCCCTGGGCTACGCCGGTAGCCAGCCGAGCATAACGAACGCCTACTCGCAATTCATCACGTATACGCAACTGCCGTTCGCTGGCCGGCCCGGCTTCGTCAACAACACGGTTTATGGCAACCCGAACCTCCGCAACGAACGCGCGCGCGAGTGGGAAGTGGGTGCCGACGTCGGATTCCTCGACGGACGCGTCTCGACCGAAGCGACGTACTACAATCGGCTCGTCTCCGATCTGCTCTTCTTCCGTCCGCTGCCGACGAGCACGGGCTTCTCACAGCAGTTCGCGCCGATTGGGTCGATGTCGAACAAGGGCATCGAGCTGATGCTCCGCACGCAGAACGTCGACAACCAGAAGGTCAGCTGGGCCTCGACGGTCACGTACGCGCACAACAAGAACCTCGTCGAGAGCCTGAGCATCCAGGATTTCCAATCGGCGGGCGGCTATCCGAACCGAATCAGAGCCGGATATCCGGCTGGCGTGTTCTATGGCTCGTACGCCGCTCGCGATTGCATCACCGGACAGCTCCTCGTCGATTCGTTAGGCCGGTATCGCCGCAGCAATCAGACCGTCGACATGGGCGCGACACTCGCTGCGCGCGAGGCGCTCAGCCACGGCACCTGTAATGATTCACTCAACAAGATCATCGGCGATCCGAATCCGAAATGGACCGGCTCGTTCCTGAACGAGGTGACGCTCCTTCGCAAGATTCGCCTCCGCGCGCTGCTCGACGGTGTTTTCGGAAACCAGATCATGAATCTGTCGACGCGCGCGCAGAACGCGGGCATTGCCAGCAACTCGAAGTCCTACGAGCGTGAGCTGTTGCCGTATGGAGATCCCCGCAAGCTGCCTCCGGGATTCAACGCGCGAACACAGGGCATCTTCGAGTACTGGATCGAGGACGGCACGTTCGTGAAGCTGCGCGAGCTCGCGGCGAGCTACACGGTCGATGCACCACCGGTGCGACGCTACTTCAAGGACGGCATCGATCTCACACTGTCGGGTCGCAACCTGTACGTCTGGACGAAGTACAGCGGCTACGATCCCGAGATCAATCTCTTCGGCACCAACGCCGGCGGCATCGGCTCGGTGCAGACGACGGCCGCCGATCGCGGCTTCGACTTCGGTGGCTACCCCATTCCGCGCACGTGGTCGTTGAGCGCGCGGTTCACATTCTGATCGCGGAGATACTCCCATGCGCATCATGAAGCAGCGCGCGGTGACGATCGCCGCGCTCATCGCGAGCGGGGGCGCGCTCACCGCGTGCACGCTCGACATTCAGAATCCCAATCAGCCGACGCAGGAGCAGGTGACGACCAGCGTCGACGGTGTGATCGCGCTCGCAACTGGTCTGCAGGGGCGATTTGCCTCTTCGTACGGCAACTTCGCCTACATGGCAGGACTTGTGACCGACGAGTTTGCGTCGACGAGCGCAGCCCTGGTCTCGATCTCCGACGCCGAGCAGGGCGCGGTCCCGAGCGGCACGGCGATCGCCGACAACGTGTTCAACTCGGTGTATCGCACCGTGCGCACGGCGGACGACCTCCTCGCCGGTTCCGTCGCGCTCGCGACGCAGTTCGACCCCGGAACACGGAGCGGCATCCGCGCCCTGGCGTACGCGCTCAAGGCTGAAGCGTTAGGCGAGGCCTTGCAGTCGTATCAGAAGATCCCGATCGCGACCTACAATATCACCGCACCGACGTACGTCGGCCGCTCGGTGGCGCTCCCGTACATCCGCGCATTGATCGATTCGGCGGCCGCCGAGATCGCCGCGACGCCGCCGAGCGCGTTTTTCAATGCGAACATTCTCACGCCCGGGGTCAGCCTCCCCGACCTGATCCAGCTCTTCCGCGCGCGGTACGCACGGATCGCGAACGACGACGCGACCGCGCTGGCCGCGGCGAACGCCGTCGCGCGCTCCGGGCCGGCAGCGCTCTCGGTGCTGACGTTCCCGTCGCCGACGGTGAACTTCTACGCCAACGTCACCGGCGGCACGAACGGCATCGCCGTGCGGCGTCAATATCGCACGTCGATGGATCCGGCCGATCTCCGCTGGCAGTACTTCGTCACACCCTCCACGACACTCAGCGGCCGCATCGGCGCCTTGCTCGATCCCTGGTCTCGCTATTCGAACCCCCAGGCGCCACTGCCCGTCTACATGCCCGACGAGGCGCTTCTCATCAAGGCCGAGGCGCTGACGCGCCAGAATCAACTCCCCGCCGCGCAAGCCGCGCTCGATTCCGTTCGCACCGATTGCCCCGGCGGCCGCGGTCTGGACGACCCGAAGGCCTGTCTGCCAGCGTTAGGCAGTCAGCTGACGCAGGCGCAGTTGATCACCGAGATCTATGCGCAGCGACGGTACGAGTTGCTAGGCACGGGAAGCCGGTGGGAGGACACGCGTCGCCTCGGCGCGATCATCGGCCCTGTCGCCTCGCCTAACGTGCCGACGTCGGGTCAGCGCTGCTGGCTGCCGTACGCCGTCGGCGATCGCAACGCCAACCCGAACGCGACGTTCACTGCTCTCCCCGATCCGACCGAGCCCTCGACGTTTCCCGCCAGCTGCCCGACGACATGAGCACTCGTATGAATTCATATTCGAAGGTCTCCCCGTGGAGACACGTTAGGCACGGCGCACTCGCAATGGCGGTCGCTGCCGCCGCCGCCTGTGGCACGAAGGAGGCGCCGGGCCCGCTCGAGCCCACGGGCCCAACGGGCCGCATTCGCTTCGTGAACCTGATCACTGATCCGGCGCGCAATCCGGTCAACGCGATCCTCGAGAAGGTCCCCTTCGGTGTGAACCTGGGCTATACGGGGACAACGCCCTCGAGCCTTCCCGCGCCGAACACGGCCAACTATTCGGCGATTCTCGCGGGCGATCGGTCGCTGGTACTCAAGCGGACTGCCGACACGACGGTGACGGTCGCGACGTTGACGGTCACGATCACCTCTGGGCAGGACGTCTCCGTGTACGCCACCGGTGGCGCGGGGGGCGGCGCCGTGTCGTCGTTCGTCACGAAGGATACGAACACGGCGGCGACGTCGACACAAACACGCGTGCGTGTCGTGAACCTCAGTCCGTCCGCCGGTTCGATCGACGTGTTCATCACGGCGCCTAACGCCGATCTCTCGACCGCGACGCCCGTCGCTTCGGGTGTGGCGACGCAGAGTGCATCGGCGTATGTCACAACAATCGCGCCGGGCACCTACCAATTCCGCGCCGTCCCGGCCGGTACTGCCCCCGCCAACCGCTCCGCGAACGTGCTCGTGAACATCGCGAGCGTCGCTCTGGCGGGGACGAGTGGGCGCACGTTCGTGGTCGCAGACAAGGCAGCGGGTGGGACGCCATCGACGGCGTTTGTGTTGAGCGACCAATAGCGCGCAGAAAGGGCAAGAGGGCGAGCCGAAAAGGGTTCGCCCTTTTTTTCGGCCCCTCTCATACCCTAGTTGACATAGGGTTCGCCCGGTCATATACCTATGTCACCAAGGCCTGGAGCCCGGAATGGCAGGCTCGAATCTTTACACGGGGACGCTCGACCTCCTGATCCTGAAAGCCGTCAGCTGGGGCCCCAGCCACGGCTATGCGATCGGCCGCTGGATTCGCGAGACGACCGACGACGTTCTCGTCGTTCAGGAAGGCGTCCTCTATCCCGCGCTCCATCGCCTCGAACGCCGCGGCCTCCTCAAGGAAGAATGGCGCCGCAGCGAGACCGGGCGCGACGCCAAGTACTACTCGCTCACCACCGCCGGCCGGCGTGGGCTGCGCGACGAAACCGCGCGCTGGCTCGAGCACACGCGCGCTGTCAACCGTGCCCTCGCCGTCTCGACGTAGGAGGCCACTCGTTATGCCGCGATCCTTCCGCCTCACCAACAGCAAGCGCGACGTCGCCGAAGAGATTGGCTTTCATCTCGAAATGCGGACACGCGAGTTCATCGAGCGCGGGATGTCGCCCGAGGAGGCCAGACGCGCCGCCGCCGCGTGGTTCGGCGACGTCGCCGCGATCGAAGCCGCGTGCCGCGACGAGCGCGACCACCGCGCCCGCGAGCACGCTCGCCGCGATTGGCTCCAGGGCGTCGGACTCGATCTCAAAGTCGCGCTGCGCTCGCTCTGGCGGCGGCCGGCCTTCACCGCCGCGGCCACGCTGACCCTCGCGTTAGGCATCGGGGCCGCGGCTGCGGTCTTCGCGATCGTGTCCGGCGTGCTCCTGCGCCCGCTTCCCTATCGCGATCCGGCCCGCCTCGTCATGCTCTGGTTCGTCGGACCCGACGTTCGCGGTACGCCGAGTCAAATGCCGCTCTCGGCGCCGACGTATCTCGACATCGTTGAGAGCGTTCCGTCGCTTGGGCCGAGTGCCGCGTTCCGGTCCTGGCCCCTCACCTTGAGCGAGGGAGCGGAGCCGGAGCAAGTCGCCGGAGTGAGAACGACGCCCGGACTCTTCGCGACACTCGGCATACGACCCGCGATCGGTCGTGACTTCACCGTAGGCGACGCCCAGCCCGGCGCGCCGCGCGTCGCCATCATCAGCGATGGTCTCTGGCGCCGTCGGTGGGCGGGCGACCCGTCGATCCTTGGCAAATCGGTCACGCTCAGCGGCGAGCGATGCACCATCATCGGAATCGCTCCGCGTGGCCTCAGCTTCCCGCGTGGTGCCGAGCTTCCCAGTGGTCTTCAATTTCCGACGCGCACGGAGGTATGGACCCCACTCACGTTCACCGACAGCGATCTCAAAAACCGCTGGACACTGAATCTGGCCGTCGTCGCTCGGCGGCGAGATGCTGGCTCGACGGCCACGACCGACGCGCAGCTCGCTGCTCTCAGCAAGCGGCTCGACGCGCAGTTCGCGGGCGGCACCGGACGCGTCCAGCTGTACGCGCCGTCGCTGGCCGAGCAAGCCGCCGCGCCGGTGCAGCGCACGCTCCTGGTTCTACTCGGCGCCGTCGCGCTCGTGCTCGTCATTGCCTGCGTCAATGTTACTAGTCTCCTCATCGCGCGGACGAGCGCGCGAGGGCGCGAGCTGGCCGTTCGCACTGCACTGGGTGCCGGTGCGACGCGGCTTGGGCGGCAGCTGGTAATCGAGAATGTGCTGCTCGCTCTTCTCGGTGCAGCCGCAGGTGTCGTTCTGGCGGCGTTCGCCACGCGTGTCATGCTCGCGCTCGTGCCAGGTCAGCTCCCACGTGCAGATGACGTCTCCCTGGATTGGCGCGTCCTCGTTGCCGCGGCCGTCTGCGCCCTGGCTGCCGGAACGATCTTCGGAATTGCCGCCGCGATCCATGCGCGTGGATCGCCGCTCGCGCCGGCGCTCACTGGCGGCAGTGCGCGAGCGACCGGGAGCGCGGCACGCACGACGGGCCGCCGAATCCTCGTGGGCGCGCAGATCGCGCTGTCGCTCGTGCTGCTCGTCGCCGCTGGATTGCTCGGCGCGAGCTTCGTCAGGCTGCAGCACGTCGATCCGGGTTTCCACGCGGAAGGGGCGGTCAGTGCGAACGTCGCGCTGCCGATTGCGGGCTCGTTCAATCCGCAACGGGACGGTCCCGGCTGGTCGGCTTTCTTCACGACGCTCACCGACCGCGCCGCGGCGCTGCCTAACGTCGTCGCCGCCGGCGCAGTCAGTGTGTTGCCACTCACCGCTGATCCGGAATCGGCAGGCTTTACGATCGAGGGTCGGCCTGCACCCGCCCCGGGACAGGCGCCCGAGACGCAATACTTCGTGACGGCGGGCGATTACTTCCGCGCGATGGGAATACGGCTCCAATCGGGCCGCACGTTCAACGCCAGCGACCGCGCCGAGACGCCGCGCGTGATCGTCGTGAGTCGCGAGCTCGAGCGCCGCCTCTTTCCTGGCGATCGCGCTATCGGTCACCGGATTCATTGCGGATGCGACTTCACGCCGGGGGCGCGAGAGATCATCGGCGTGGTCGACGATGTCCGCGCGTCTTCACTCGACGAGGCGCCGACGCCTGCGGTGTATCTCCCGGAAGCGCAGATGACGTATCCGCAGCTCGTACTCGTTATGCGAACGAAGGGAGATCCCATCGCTGTGCTTCCGTCGCTGCGTCGCGAGCTCCGCGCGCTCCGACCGGACGTCGCGCTCGAGCTGGTGCGTACCCTCCGCGACGTCTTCAGCGCCTCGCTCGCGAGGCAGCGCTTCAGCCTCGTCCTGATTGGCGCGTTCGCGCTCGCAGCGCTCGCGCTTGCGGTCGTCGGTCTCTATGGCGTGATCGCGCTCAGCGTTGGCGAGCGTCGGCGCGAGATTGGCGTTCGCCTTGCCCTGGGCGCTCGTCCGGCGACGGTGCTTGCGCTCGTGCTTGGCGAAGGCGCGCGCATCGCCGTCGTGGGAATCGTCGCGGGCCTGCTCGTCTCATCCCTCGCGACGCGGCTACTGCGAGGAATGTTGTACGACGTCACGGCCTCTGACGTCACGATCTACGCTGCCGCGGCGGTGCTGGTCGCAGTGATTGCGCTCGTGTCGACGTGGGCGCCCGCGCGCGCGGCAACCAAAGTGGATCCGGTGGTAGCGTTGAGATCGGAGTGAAGAGAGCTCGAAGGGCGCTTTTCCAGTGCTCATTCGAGAAGGCTCCGCACAACTTGCAGCAGGACCTTCGGCAAATGATCAGGGCGAGGCAGGATCTCGTATCCCGCCGGCCCAAAGATCCTTTTCAGATAGGCCGAGTCCTCGTGATCAACCGTTAGGCAAAACGGAAACACGTCGCGCGCGCGCGCCTCGTTGATCGCCTGGCGCGAGTCCTCGATTCCGTACTGGCCCTGATACGTGTCGACGTCGTTCGGTTTGCCGTCGGAGAGGATCAGGAGCAGCCGATGCCCGGCGCTCTGGGCGTCGAGGAGCGCCGTTGCATGACGGATGGCGGCGCCGAGGCGGGTATTCGCGTCGGGCGCGAGCGCGGCGATTCGGCTGCGCACTGTCGGCCCGTTACGCTCCGCGAACCCCTTGATCGTGCGTAACTGCACGCTCCGCGCACCTTTTCCGGAGAACGCGAGCATCGCATAACGATCGCCCAGCGCGTCGAGCGCCTCGGCCGCGATGAGGAGCGCTATTTTTTCGACGTCGATGACCTGCAGCGTCTTCGTCACCAGCGTATCGGTCGATCCACTGACATCGACGAGGAGCATGATCGCGAGCTCGCGGCGCGCCGGACGAACAGCGACGTACAGCCGATCGTCGATGGTATGGCCGGTGCGAGCGTCGACGAGCGCCCGGACGCACGCAGCGAGGTCGAGCTCATCGCCTTCGCGCTGACGCGGCACGCGAGTTCGCCGGGCACGGAGCCGCTCGAAGCGCTCGCGCACGTGCCTAACGAGCGCGGCGTGCTCCTTGAGCGTGGCCGTCGCCCAATCCGGAGACGCCTCGCGCGCCGGACGCGCGCGAACGATCACGCTGTCCCGCCGGTATTGGTGGCTCGCCGCGTCCCACTCCGGATACACGACGTCGTCGCGCGTGAGCGGCTCGATCGCGTCAGGGCCAGCGGCGGACGCGCCTGTTCCAGAGAGCGCTTCGTCGTCCGGCTGCGGCGAGCTGCCGATGTCGTCGTCCTCGGCGATTCCCCGCTGCTGCTCGACCACTCCCGCTTGCGGCGCGGGCTGCTCGGGCTCGACCCCACTCTCGGCGGGGACCGGCCTCGGTCGCCCCAGCTGCTCTGCCCCTGCAAGCTCGACGAGATTGAGCAGCCGGTTGTTCATGAGTGAGCTCTCACTCGATCCTCCGGGCGCCAACACTCCGGGACCCGGTGGCAGGACGCGTCCCCAGATGCCCACGGGCGGCACGCCACGATAGCGCTCGTTGACGATTCGCAATCGCGCCGCGGTCTCACGAGCCCAGGCGGCAGATTCCTCCGGCGAGGCGGAGCTCAACGCTGGCGGTGGCGCCGTCGGGTCGGCAGCGAGCAGTTGCCTAACGAAATGCTCCACGTCGCGCTCGGCTCCGGCCAGTGCCTCGAGCACTGGCCGTCGCGCGAGGGCGTCGGCGCGCGCCGCGACCAGGGCCGGAACCAGGTTGCGTACATCGTGCGCGATCGCCGCGTCGATCGTCGCGCTCTCGCGGAGCAGGAACAGGTCGCGTTCGAGTGAGTCGTTCAACCGCGCCGCGGCGGTCGCGGTGCCCCGTACGACACGCTCGGCTTGCTCGATGGCGATCAACCGATAGCGCGCGATCGCGACGTCGCGTCCAGACGCTGCGTCCATCGCCGACGGCAAGCGTAGCGACTCGCCGTCGCTGGCGGGCACACTCTCCGGCTCTTTGAATGGGCTCACCGAGCGCCACGCTCGCGTCAGCCAACCGACGCGTCGGCGCTCGGGAACGGCGATCGGTATGTGCTTGCCGTACATCGCGGCAAGGAGTAACTCGAGTCGCCGGCGAACGGTGTCCAGCTCGACGATCGGTCGCGCGCGGCGCCACGGCAGTGTCGGCAGGGGGATGGGCAATCGCGCAGCAAGCCTTGCCGCCGCGCGTCGCGCGCGAATCAGCCGGCGCCGTGATCGCATAACGACGGAGACCGGAAGAGGAGTGCGCGCGTCGCGCGCGCGAGGATCATATCGTCGCCGCTACCAGGTCATCTATTGCGGCGAGCAAGTCAGGATCGTCTGTGAGCGGCGCGACGAGTGCCGAGCGACACGCCTGCGCCGCTGGAATTCCGCCGGCGATGAGACGCGCCGTCGCGACGAGAGGCCGCGTCCCCGGGCCTTCGGTGAGACCTTGATCGCGCAGACGGCGCACCTTCCGCGCGAGGTCCACGAGAGCGGTCGCCGTTGCCCGCTTCACGCCGCTCTCATGCGCCACGATCTCACTCTCGGTCGCCGGTGGCGGAAAGTCGAACTCCAACGCGACGAAGCGCTGCCGTGTGCTCGGCTTGAGATCTTTCACGGCGTGCTGATATCCGGGATTGTACGAGATCACGAGCTGGAATCCCGGCGCGGCTTCCAGCAACTCTCCGGTCTTCTCGATCGGCAAGATGCGCCGGTCGTCAGCGAGTGGGTGCATGACGACGACCGTGTCCTGACGCGCTTCGACGACCTCGTCGAGATAGCAGATCGCGCCGAGCCTAACGGCCGTCGTGAGCGGTCCGTCGATCCAGATTGTCTCGCCGCCTCGGATGAGGTAGCGTCCGGTGAGATCGGCGGCGGAGAGGTCGTCGTGGCAGGCGATCGTGACGAGCGGTCGTCCGAGCACGTGCGCCATGTGCTCGATGAATCGCGTTTTGCCGCATCCCGTCGGCCCCTTGAGCATCACCGGCAGGCCGCGCTTATGGCAGGCGGTGAAGGTCGGGATCTCGTCGTGAATCGGGACGTAGTACGGCACCTCCGCACCCGGCCAGCGCACGCCGTTTTCCAGGGAGTCGGAGTGAGAGATTGAACGGGTCAGGGTCATTTGTATACAACTTAATGGCGCGATGAAAACCGGAACCCCCGCCGTTCACGCGGTTCCCGCCTCAGGGAATGGCAATGGGTAGACGCCTAACGCGTTTGCCTGTCGCCGCGAAGATCGCGTTCGTCACCGCCGGAGCGATGCTCGGCAGCGTGCCCTCGCCCATCCCGTGCGGCGACTCTTCGCCGCTGTCCACGAAGTGCACCTCGATGCGCGGAACATCGCGCATCCGCAGTACTGGGTAATCGTGAAAGTTCGATTGCACGACGCGGCCGGCCTCGACTGTGATTTGCTGATACAGGGCCGCCGAGAGACCGAAGATCACGGCGCCCTCCACCTGGGCGCGCGCTCCGCTTGGGTTCACGACGAGTCCCGGATCTGCGGCCGTGACGACGCGGTGCACCCGGACATCGCCGTTCGGCGCGACCTCCACCTCGGCGACGTGCGCAACGTACGCACCGTTCGAGTAGGAGCCCGCGATGCCACGGCCGCGCCCAGCGGGCAGCGGCTTTCCCCAATCACTCTGCTTGGCGGCGACGCGGAACACTACGGCGAGCCGGCCAGTGTCATAGCGCGAATCGTAGAAGGGCAGCTGTCGCGCGGGCTCGAGCATCGAGAGCTGGAACTCGAGCGGATCGCGCTTGGCGGCATGCGCCAGCTCGTCAATCATGCTCTGCGTCACGAACACGGTCGCCGACGGCTCGACGGCGCGCCACTGGCCACGCGGAATCTTCGACTGCAGCGCGGTGTAGCCGATGCGCATATTCGGCGCAACGCTCGCCGGCAGATCGTACGGCTCGAGCTCTCCAGGATCGAGAAGCGCGGTCTGATTCGGTCCGGAGCTCCAGCGCAGGTAGTGCCCGCGCGACGCATTCACGAGATGCTGCGACCAGGCGACGATGAGCCCATCCCTGTCGAGACCAGCACGCATCAGGTGATAACCGGCTGGCCGATAGTATCCGTGGCGCATGTCGTCTTCGCGCGTGAACAGTACCTGAACCGGCCTCCGGCTCGCCTTCGCCAGATATGCCGCCTCGGCGACGAAATCGGCGTAGAAGCGCCGGCCGAACCCGCCGCCCATGCGGAGGACGTGGACCGCTACGTCGTTAGGCGACAGTCCGGTCGCATCCGCGGCGGCGCGCCGAGCGCCTTGCGGGTTTTGCGTCGGCGCCCAGACTTCGACGTGTTTGCCGTCGACGCGTGCCGTGCAATTCATCGGCTCCATCGTGGCGTGCGCGAGGAGCGGCAGTTCATACACGGCCTCGAGCTTCATTGCCGCGGCCGCGAACGCATCGTCGAAATGACCGTCGTCCCGCCTGACGAGTTTCGGCGCGCCGGCCGCGATCTGCACCGCCCGCTCGCGCATTGCGGCCGTGCTCTCGGTCTCACCACCGCGCGTATCCCACTCGACCGACAACGCTCGCCGCCCCTGCATCGCCGCCCACGTCGAATCGGCGAGGACCGCGACGCCGTTAGGCATCTTCGGGCTGTTCTCCTCGAACTCGGGCAGCGCATCCGCGTCGATGGGGATTACCGCGCGGACGCCGGGCACCTTGCGCGCCGCGGCGTCGTCGACGCGAACCACGCGTCCGCCGAACACCGGGCTGCGTTCGATCGACGCGAAGAGCATTCCCGGCAGCCGGACGTCGATGCCGAAGGTCGTTCGTCCGGTCACGATCGCCGGTGTATCGACACCAGCACGCGGAGTTCCAATAATGCGAAACTCATGGCGAGACTTGAGCGGCACATCGGGCGGCGCCTGCTGCGCGCTGGCGTCAGCGGCCAACGCACCGTAGGTTGCCATGCGCCGTGTGGCAGCGTGCCGGACAACGCCATCGCGGGTGACGCACTGCTCGACCGGCACATGCCAGCGATTGGCTGCGGCCCTAACGAGCATCAGACGCGCGGCGGCACCGGCGCGCCGGAGCGGCAGCCACGATGTGCGCACGACCGCGCTGCCACCCGCGTATTGGGGACCGTAGCGCGACTCGTCGAGATCCGCCTGCTCGACGCGGATCTCGTTCCAGTCCGCATCGAGCTCCTCGGCAACGAGCATCGCGATCGCCGTCCGCGATCCCTGTCCCATTTCGGGCCGCGGTACGACGACGACTACCGTCGAGTCGGGCTCGATGCGAAGGAAAGCGTTAGGCGACCACGACCCGCTCTCGTTGTCCTGAGCGCTCGAAGACTCGAAGCGAAAGCCTACGGCCAACCCACCGAGCGCGGTGAGCCCGACCGACAGAAAGTCACGACGGTTGAACGCATTCGACACGTACTCATACTACGCCTCGTGGCGCGACACGCGTGTTCGAATCGCGTAAGCTTTGTGCCCGCCTCCCACGCAGATAATCCACGAGGCCGCCCGCGTTCAGAATGTCGTGCAAAAAGGGCGGCATCGGCCGAGCAACCATGACGGCGCCGCTGCGTGCGTTCTCGACTTCGCCGCGATCGTCGCCGAATCGAAGTGTGATCGTGTCACCCTCGGCGATGCTGGCTGTGTCACACTCCGCCGGGATGAGGCCGTTGTTGATCGCGTTGCGATAGAATGTCCTCGCGAAGCTCTGCGCGACGACGGCGCGGATTCCCGCCGCCAGGATGACGGTCACCGCAATCTCCATCGCCGAGCCGCAGCCGAAGTTCCGGCCCGCGACGAGAATATCCCCCGGGCGCACACTGTCGGCGAACCGCGGATCGAGCGTCTCCAGCAGATAGCGAGCGAGCAACTTCTCGTCGAGCGTATCGCGCTTTCGGGTGGACGCGATGATGTAATCGGTGTTGACGTCGTCGCCAAGGCGCCGTGCGCGGCCAGTCAACTCGCGTGTCGAGAGCATATGCTAACCAATCGATGCCGGGTCCGTGATCCGTCCAGTGACTGCCGCGGCGGCGCATGCTTCCGGCGACGCGAGATAGATCGACGCCGTCGCGTTTCCCATGCGTGCCTTGAAGTTGCGATTCGCGGTCGAGAGCACGTTGACGCCATCGCCGGGGATTGCGCCGCTCGTGCCGCAACACGCGCCACAGCCAGGCGTCGTGATCACCGCGCCCATGGCGGCGAGCTTCGCGAGTGTTCCATCCTCCAGAAGACGCGAATACACCTCGCGAGACGCCGGCGTGACGACGAGCTGAACGCCCGGCGCGACACGGCTGCCACCACGCTCGAGGACCGCCAGCGCGGCGTGGAAATCGGAGACACGTCCGCCAGTGCACGTGCCGAGAAACACCATGTGGATCGGCGTACCAATAGCTTCCTCGAGCGCCACGACGTTCTCGGGTGCGTGAGGGAGCGCAACCACCCGTTTCGCCCGCGATAAATCGACGACCAGTGTGCGTGCATAACGAGCACCCGGATCGGACTCGACTGCCCCCGGCTGCCGATCCGTTCGGCCGGCAAGGTACGCAGCGGTCGCGTCGTCGTGTGGGAAGATCGCCGCTTTGGCGCCTGCTTCCACCGCGAGGTTGGAGACGACCAGACGCTCCTCGAGGCTGAGCGCGCCTAACGCATCGCCGTGGAGCTCCAACGTCTGGTAGTTCGCGCCCTCCGCTCCCAGCTCGGCGACGAGCGCGAGCGCGATGTCCTTCGCGGTCAGTCCCTTCGGCCGTTCGCCCGTGATGTCGATTCTGATCGTATCGGGGACACGCAGCCAGATCTCGCCCATAATCATCGCCGCGGCGATGTCCGACGAGCCGACGCCCGTAGCGAATGCACCCAGTGCACCCGCGGTCACCGTGTGGCTATCCGCACCGATCACGAGATCGCCCGCGACGACTCGGCCTTGCTCGACCGCGATCTGATGACTGATGCCTGCGCCGACGTCGTGCACTTCGATGCCATGCTGCCGTGCGAACGCGCGAACGCGATCGTGAAAGCCAGCAGTCTTTGCCGTCGAGGGCGGCGCGTAGTGGTCGAGCGCGAACATCACCCGCGCCGGATCGAAGACTCGCTTGCCGTTCATGCGCTCGAAATAATCGATCGCCATTGGCGCCGACGCATCGGTACCGAGCACCAAATCGACGTTGCAGACCACCACGTCTCCAGCGTGCGAGTCTCGACTCGCGTGCTCCGAGAGAATCTTCTCACTGACGGTCTTCGCGCTCGACATCGGGACGCTCACCGCTGATCGCTCGTCGCTGAACGCTCGCCGCTCGACTCACCGTCGACGTCGAGACGCGGCAGCTGCCACACCGAGAAATCAGCGGGCGGCGTTGTCGGCGTCGCCGCTGGAGTCTCAGTTCGAGCAATCCACGTTGCGCCCACGAGATTGCTCATCGTGTTGACGAGCGAGCGACACATGTCGAGCGGACGATCGATGGCTGCCACGAGCGCGATCCCTGCCGCCGCATGCGAGCCGAGTCCGATCGCGTCGAGGACGATGAGCGTCGTCACGAGCGAGCTACCCGGGACGCCCGCCCCTGCGAACGCAGCCGCCGTCGACGCCAGAACGATCGCCAGCATCGCTCCCGCACCGAGTTCCATTCCGTAGAGTCGCGCCAGAAAAATTGCCGTCACCGCTTTGTAAACCGCCGACCCGTTCTTGTTGAGCGTCGCGCCAGCGGGGAGCAGGAAGCTCGCGACCTCGTTCGAGACACCGAGCCGTGTCGTGGCCGCCTCCATACTCACCGGCAGCGTTGCGCTCGACGACGCCGTCGAGAAGGCGAGGAGGAGCGGCTCCGATGCACCGCGAAAAAAGCTCGTCAGGCTCTCGCGTGCGCCGAAGCGCAGGGCGGGAAGAAGGGTCACGGCGACGTGAATCGCCATCGCGATCACGGCCACGAGCGCGAACCCGACGAGTCCGAGCAACAATCCGGCTCCGGTGCGCGCGATTGCACCGGCTACAAGCAGAAACACGGCGGGCGGCGCAAGCCACATGAGCCAGCGTACGACGACCATGGAGACGTCGTTCACCGCCGTGAAAAATGCCACGAGCGGCTCTCGGCGATTCAGGGGCAGGATCGTTGCCGCCGCGCCGAAGATGCAGACCGCGATCATGAGCGGCAGCAGGTCACCTTGCGCCGCCGCGGCGATCGGGTTCTGCGGCACGAGCTCCACGACGGCGGTTACCAGCCCTGGGGCAGCCGTTGCGGCCGCGGGCACGGACGGCTGATTCGCCAGCGCCGCACGCGTGGCCTGATCCACGTTTACGCCGACGGGTGAGAGCACGGCGACGGTCAGACCAATAGCGGCCGCGATCAGCGTCGTGAAGGCGAAGTATGCCAGCGTCTTGCCCCCGATCGCACCGAGGCGGCGCACGTCGCCTAACGACGCAACGCCGACGAAGAGGCTCGCGATCACGAGTGGCACCACCACCATCGTCACGAGCCGGATGAAGATTGTGCCCAGCGGCTCGGCCGCGATGACGGCGCGGGAAAGTCCGGCGCTCACCGGACCCGGCGCGCGGGCAGCGGCGCCAACGATCGCGCCGCCCAGGAGTCCGACGGCAATCTTCGTCTCCAACCTCATCACGCCACCCCGGCGGCGTTAGGCAGCGCCGCCAGCGCATCGCCGAGCGCCGCCAAGGTTCGCTCGATGTCGGTTGCGCGGATGTCGCCCATGTGGCCGATGCGGAATCCACGCGGCTCGAACCTGCCCATCGCCGCCGCCGTGAGAATTCCCCTCGACCTGAGCGCGTCGCGTAGCGTCTTCGGATTCACGGCATCGGGAAGCGCGATCGCCGTGACCGTCGGCGACAGCGCACCGAGCGTCGGACACTGCAGCTCGAGGCCCAGACGCGTGACGCCATGCCTAACGGCTGCCGCGTTCGTCTCGTGGCGACGCAACACCGAATCAAACCCCTGCTCGTGAATCATGCGCAGCGCTTCGGCAACCTGGAGAACAAGGTGCACCGGCGTCGTGCCGGGCGTCTCCGGGCGCGGCTTGCCGAGGGTCTCGCGGATCGGCCGGAAATCCCAGTAGCTCCGCGGCAATCGCGCGGACTCCGTCGCTTTCCATGCGCGCTCGCTGAGCACCGCGAACGCCAGCCCCGGGCTCGACATGAGACACTTCTGCGACGACGTGATCGCGACATCTACGCCCCATTCGTCGAACGCGAAAGGCATTCCGCCCAGCGCGGACACTCCGTCGACGAATAGCATCGCACTCCGGGACGACACCACTCGGCCGATCGCCGCGATATCGTTGCGCACAGCCGTCGACGTGTCGCAGTAGGCCACGAGCACCGCCCGGATCGACCGGTCGCCTTCGAGAAACCCGGCAATCTCATCGGGCTCCACGTCGCTCGCCCAATCCCGCGCAACGCGATGCACGACGATGCCGTACGTCTCCGCGATCTTCGCCCACATCTCGCCGAACGCGCCGTTGCAGCAGGCGACGATCGCGTCGCCCGGCGAGAGCAGATTGCACAGCGACGCCTCGAGCGCGCCGCGCCCCGTCGTGTGCACGGGCAGCACCGGCTGCCGCGTGCCGAAGATTGGTCCGATCAGCTCGAGCATCTCCGACAGCTCGGCGGAGAACTGCGGCGTCCGATGATGCAGCATTGCCCGCGCGCCCGCGCGCCGCACACGCTCGGGCACGCGCGTCGGACCCGGCGTCATCAACAGATATGGAACGTCATCCGGCCCAAGCGACGTCACGCGATCACGCCCTTCCGCCGCAGCAGATCGTCGACGTCGCCGCGAATGAGCATTCCCTCATTGATCTCCGCGACGCGCTTTCGCTCGCGCTCCAGCAGTTCGTCGAGGAGGTGAAGCACTTCCTCGGCGTGATCGCGCGGAACGACCGCGACGCCGTCGTCGTCACCGACGATAATGTCGCCGGGCATCACAACCGTGCCGCCGCACGCAATCGGAACGTTGACCTCACCCGGACCGTCCTTATCGCAGCTGCCGGGCGTCACCGCACGACTGAACGCGGGGAAATGCAGTGCTGCAATTCCCTCGACATCTCGAATCGCGCCGTCGACGACGATGCCCCCGAGTTTTTTCGCCGCCGCCGTGCGACACATCAGATCGCCAAAGACGGCGGTCGTCGTGCTTCCGACCGTGTTGACGACGACGACATCGCCCGGCTGCGCGACGTCGAGCGCTTTGTGAACCATGAGATTGTCCGCGGGCCGGCAGAGCACCGTCACCGCCGGACCGTACAAGGGAAATCCGCTGCGTGACCGGATTCCCGGATCCATGAAATTGAACCGCCCCATGGCATCGGCGACGTTCGCGCTCGCCGCTCCCTTGAAGCGCGCAATGAGACCGTCACTGAGTCGCGGCGGGGTTGGGAGTATTCGAAACCCGAGCTTGCCGGCCATGTCGATGGCTAGGTGGCTGGTGAATGGTCGTTCGTGATTGGTAGATGATACCAGCCGACCGCGACGCGGCAACCCGCTGGATTACGTCCCCGTTTCCTTCGGATGAGTCCCGAGCGCGGCGAGCGAGTCGTCCGCGAAGCGATTCACTAACTCGACCTGCTCGGTCGCCGAGGCCTTCGCAACGATCTCCGACGCCGTGAGCACTGCGCCGAACCAGTCGGCCGTATGCCAGTGGCCGATCCCGAGCGGTGCCACGGCAAATGTTGGTCGCGGAGATGGTCCGACATAGAAATACGGCTCGGCGTAACTCGTGTCTCCTGGCGACATTCCGATTCCGATGGTTTGAAGCGGACCGCCGGAGCAGCTCACCAGCGTCGCGATATCGAAGTGGTGCGGCCAGCAGCGGACGTCGCTCGCGCCGGGCGTCTGAGCTCGACGCCCCTCGAGCAGGGTGTGTGCGTTGCGATACCACCGCGCCAGCTCCTCTACTGCTTCGCGTTGCCTAACGAAGTGGCCGCCAGAGTCCGTCGAATGCGGCGCGATGGAGAAGTGCAACGACGTGTGCAGCGCTGCTGGGTCGCGGCCCGCGTCGCCAATCCGGGCCCGTAGCCAGGCGATTGCGTCTTTTCGCGTTCGTTCAACGAGCGGAAGGATCGCTGTGTCGTCACCGAATGCATCGAGAAAGAGCAGCGTGAGATCCGCCATTCGCAGGCCGACACGAAACGGGCGCGGGGCATCGACGATCTCGGTTTCCAGTGCGTCCGCGCTCACGAGCCACGTCATGCTCGTGTGACTGTCGTCCGACCGCGAGGGTATGTACGAGGCGCCGACGAGCGCCAGCAGCAGTGCGGCGTGATGCGCTGTCTCGCGCGCGTCGCCGAGCGATTTCGGCGAAACCGTACCAACGCGTTCCCACTCGATTGTCATGCTTCGCTCAGGATGACAAAGAAAAACGGCGCCAGTCGGAAGACTAGCGCCGCCTTTCTCGTTCCATCAAGCGGTTACGGATTGCGGTCGAGGCACCCGTGGAAATTCGGGTTGTTGTTCTCCTCGTCCTTCGGCACCGGCAGGTTTACGTCCGTGCCGTACGTTCCACCACGATAGTGGGTCCCCGCCGGGAACGAGTTCCCAACGTTGTACCACGTCTTGTAGGGATCCTGCCTGACGAGTCGGCGCAGATCGCCCAACCGCTCGCCGCGGCTGAACGTCCAGAATGCTTTCTCGCGGAACAGCTGCGCAACGCGCGCGCTGTCGGTTCCCGGATCGGTAAGCGCCGGAAGCGCGTTGGCCGCCACCGTCACCGTGCCGAGCGTCTGGGCCGCCGCGCGCAGCCCGTTCAGGGTCGCCAACGTTCCCGTCGTCGCCGTTGCGTAATTACCAGACAGGAACGCCGCCTCGGCCTCGATCAGTCGAGCATCGATGCCATTGGTCACGTCGACCGGCGTCTCCTGACCCCAGATCGACGTCGTGCGCGAGAACGTCAGACCGTCCTGCGACTTCGTCGTGTCCTTGCCGTTCGTGCTGATCGTGTACTTCGACGGCACGCGCGGATCTTTCGATGAGAAGAACGGAGTCTGCCCCGTGACGAGAATGTCGTGCGCGTTTCCCTCGAGGCTGTCGCCGACGTTGTACCGACGACCGCTGTTCGGCTGGCCCCAGATCGCGTTGCTTCCCGAGCTCGCCGCGTACGTGTGCTGGTACTTGAACGACGTCGGAATGCCGTTCATAAGCGCCGCCGCCGCAGCGACGTTTGCCGCGCCGCCGAGGCCTAACAAGGCGCGAGCTTTCGTGATCTTGATTGCGCGGCCGACATCGCTCGCGGTGTCCGCGACGGCCAGCAGCTTGTATCCCGAGTCCAGCGTCGAGATTGCCGTCGTGAAGATCGCAGAAACCGGCTGCGGCGTGCCGTAAACGATCGTCGTCGGCGAGGTCGCCGTCGACGCGTCGCTCAACGGAATGCCGTTGCAGAAGTCCGACGCGAGCTGCATTTCCGCATTCCCACGTGCGAGATACAGCTCGGCGATCTGCACCGTCTGCGTCGGATTCCACTTCACCATCGCCGGCAGCGCCTGATCTACTGCTGTACGGACGCGCTCCAACTTGCGGAAGTCGAACGTCACCGTGGCGTTATTGAGCTGAACTCGGCGCTCGTCGAGCTCGTCGTTCTGCACGAAGGTGGACGACGTACCCCACTCGTCGGCGAGCAAGCCGCCGGTGAGCCAGGTGCTTTCCTGTCCGTTCGTGTTGTCACCACCCGTCGCGAAGCGCCAGCGCTGGAGCGCGCCAATGCGCAACGCGTTCGCGCCTTCGGGCGAGTCGAGATCTGACGGCGAGATCAGATCTGGGTCGGTTGCCTGGAGGAGGCTATCGGTGCACGCCGTCGCGCCGAGTGCAACCAGAGTCGCGAACGACCCGAGCAACACCAGCGCGCGCGTCCGCGCAATGCCTCGTAGTCTCGATATATGCATTTATGAATTCTCAGAAGCCGAGGTTGAAGCGAACCGTGTAGTACGTCGGGATACCGAGCGTCTGGAACTCCTCGCCCGGGGCGTTGGGCGAATCGCCGGCAAGACGATCGATTTCCGGATCGATGCCGCGATACTTCGTCCACAGGTGCAGGTTTCGCGCGGCGAAGTTGAGCGACGCGGACCGTGAGCGCAGATACTTGCCGGCCCACACGTCAGGCAGATTCCACGTCGCCGTGAACTCACGCCACCGAATGAAGGAGGCGGGCTGGAAGAAGCCATCCAGCGTCTTCGACGGATCGTCGCGCGTGGCCACGACCATCGCCTGCTCCTCGAGCGACGCGCGCGGAACGAGCTTCCCGTTCACGACGTCTGCGTTCATCAAGCCGTCGCAGTTCTGGCGGCTGACGCAACGGATGCGCTCCGTGTTGTTGTACCACTTGTAACCACCCTTGTAGTCGAACAGCGACGCAAAGCGCAGGCGGTGACCAAAGAGGTCGATGCCCGGCTGGAGCGACGTGAGGTATCGCGGCGAGGAATAGCCGCGGAAGATCGGCTGCGAGCCGACGAACACCTCGTTCAGATTCGGATCGTCGCTGTGGACGAGCACACCGTCTCCGTTCTTGTCCTGCCAGCCAGTGATCGGCTGCGCCCAGAAGCCGAAGAGCGGATACCCGGCAACCGCGCGCCAGGTCGTGTTGATCTGCGGCGGCACTGGGCCAAGGCTCACCAGCTTGTTGTCGTTGATCGAGCCGCTGAGCGTGACGTCGAACGCGATGCGACGCGTGTCAAAGATCTGCGCGTTGAGCGCGAGCTCTTCACCCGCGTTCTTGACCGAACCGATGTTCTCCTTGACGGTGTTCGCGGCGCCCGCGGACGGGGCGACGATCGCGTCGATGAGTGCATCCTTGGTCAGCTTGCTGTAGTACGTGAGCTCGGCGTGGAGGCGATGACCGATCAAGTCGGCATCGAAGCCACCCTCGAACTCGGTCGTGCGCTCCGGCTTGAGGTTCGGATTGCCAAGCGCGGTGAAGGTCGCACCGGCGATGTCCGTCTGCTTCAGGTTTCCGGTGACGCCGCTGAAATAACGGAGCGCATCGTTCGATCCGGGCTGCACACCCGCGGCGCCGTACGCGGCGCGGAAGCGGAACTGATCCAGCCAGTGCGGCTTCGGGAAGAACGGCTCGTCCGAGGCCAGCCAGGAAACGCTCGCTTTCGGATAGAACACGCGCTGGAACTTCGTACCGAAGGCGCTGTTCTGGTCCGAGCGCACGGCGCCGGTCACGAACAGACGGTCGCGGAAACCAACTTGCTGTTCGACGAACACGCCGAAAGTTTTCGTCAGCGTCGTCGCCTCAGTCGCCGACTGCACGGCGCCCGAGTTGGGTGTCTGCGTGCCTGGGCTGAGCTGACTGCCAAACGCATCGTTCTGGTCGAGCTGATAGTTGACGAACTGTGCGCCGAACGTGGTCCGCGAGTTCAGCGTCGGCCTCGGATTGAACGTCTCCGTGCTGCCGAGGTCGAACGAGAAGTTCCGGAGACCGGTGCGGTTGTCGTCCTTGAAGCCGAGGCGATACGTCGAGCTCACCGGTGGACCCTGGCCGTTGCGGTTCAGGTTCAGGTCGACGCGACTTGTGTAATCGAGACCGATGTTCGCGCGATTCTGCATCCAGCTGAATGGACGCCAGTTGGCGTTGCCGCTCGTGATGATGCGGTTGAGCCGCTGCTCGTTGAGCTCCTGGAAGGTGTAGCCAGGAGTCCACGCACGGTAACCGTGAAGTGGCGTGCCGAGACCGCTGACGGTTCCGTTGTTCACGTACCCCGCGCCACCGAAGATCTGCGACCCGATGCCCGCCGTCGCGTTCGACTCGGTTGCATAACGAGTATTGACGTGGATCAGGTTACCGGTGAAGCCGAGGTCGAGCTTCGGCGAGACGGAGGTGTTGAGGTTCGACCTGAAGCTGTACTTGTACTGATCGTTAGGCCGCTGAACGTTGTCGGGCACGACGGTGCCGACGCTGTCGAAGCGCTGCCGCTCGAAATCGGGAAGCTTGAGCACGCCCATCTCGTCTTCGCGCTCACCCGAAACGAAGTAGCGGAGCGACTCCGAGCCGCCCTGCACGTTCGCGCCGAACTTGCTGCGGTGACCGACACCAATCGGTGTCGCGCTCGCATCGTGGAATGGGCTGTACTGCCTGAGGCTGTCGGGGATGCATGCGCCGGAAGCCACCACCGGCATCGAGCACTCCTTGTATGGGAAGGGCGCGGTTGCAGTCGGAGAGTGACCGGCGATCGTGTAGTTGTACGGATAGTCGCTGTTGTCCTGCAGCAGGCCGCCCTCGGCCCAGCCATTCCATCGCGCGGCGCCGGCGCGACCCTTCTTCGTCGTGATGACGATGACGCCGTTGGCCGCATCGGTGCCGTACAACGTCGCCGCTGACGGGCCCTTCACGATCTCGATGTTCTCGATCTCGTCGGGGTTGATGTCGTTGGCGCGGTTCGGTGTCGCACCCCCTGTGAACAACGCCGTCGAGCTGGTGTTGCTCGTCATGCGGATGCCATCGATGATATAGATCGGATCGTTCGAGAGGCTGAGCGAGTTGTTGCCGCGGATACGCACGCGACCGCCGCCACCGACCTGCGATCCACCCGTGACCTGGACGCCCGGCGTACGAGCCGCGAGCACGTCCTGCACGTTGCTGATCGGCGACGTCTCCATGACCTTCGCCGCGTCGATGCTGCCGATGGCGTTGCCCAATTCCGAACGCCGCTGGTCGCCGGTCGCCGTCGTGACAACTTCGGTGAGCTTGACAACGACAGGAACCATCGCGAAGTCGAGCGTCGCGGCCTCCGTGCCGCTTACCTGGACTGGCTTCTTCTGCTCTTCATAGCCAACGCGGAGCACGCGGACCGTGTAGCTGCCCGCCGGTACGTTGCGGATGTTGTAACGTCCGTCCTGTCCAGCCGTCGCGAACAGGCTCGTGCCGACGAGCACGACGCGCGACTCTTGGAGCGGTTCACCACTGCCCGTCGCGGTGACGCGTCCGGTGATACTGGCCTGCTGTGCCTGTGCGACAGCGGCGCTGGCGGCGAGCACTCCTAATGGAAGTGCACACCACGCCAGAAGCCGCCTCGCGACCGTGCGTGGAAGACCCATAACGCTGACCTGTGAGGAGGGTGGGGAAGTGTTGCAGGGACTAAACGACAGTGACGAGATGCACCGGTGTGGTCACACCGGGAACCCGAGGTGAAACTCAGCCTAGCGAGTCGGGGGTCACTGCAGTTCCGGCAATTTAGTCTGCGACCGCGTTATGTGAAGCGGGCGTAACTAGATGCCAAACGACACTTATCGGGGCCAATATCCCTCCAGCGTTTGACGAGGCGTTAATTGTAAGAAAACTTCCAAGCTTTGCTGGGCGCCTAGCAACGGGCAACTCGTTGAGCACCTTGCGAGTCACAATTCTCGTTGGCGCTTATTTCAACACGGATCGAACGATCAGCAATCCGGCCGCCAAACGATTCGTTCCAACCCATCGGTTAATGGTTGTTGGTGGTTAGTGGCGGGGAAAGGACGACGGTGGGTTGATGGTTGTTGGTGATTGGTGGCGTGGAAAAGGAAGGCCGGCGAACTAGGCTCGCCGGCGCATCCACAGATACGAACAACCAATAACGAACAACCAACCACCAACAACTAATCACCACTAACAGCCGCCAACCTCATTTCTTCGGCTCGAGAATCTCGGAGATCCGGTGGTCCGCTCCCGAGAGATGGAGCTGCGTCTCACGGTCCGCGGCGCGCGGTATCGCTCGGCGAATCTCCGCCTGGAGAGTGACGAGCTCGCCACGAAGCTCTGATTTAGCGTCCTCTGATAGCGGCGCCTGTGGCGCGCCAAAGTTGAAGCCGCCGCCTTGAACGGGCGTCGCCACCGTGATCGGAGTCAGCTTCCGATCGATGAGCGACAGATAATCGTTCTGCAGTTGGCGTCGGTAGGCATCGACTTTTGGGGAGGCTTCCGCTACCTCGCTCCACACACCCTTACGAAGATCGTCGAGCATGTCGGCCAACGAGTAGACGTCGCCGCCGCTCTTTGCGAGCGCCTCCTCCTCGAGCAATCGGTTCATGCGGCCATCGTTGAGCACGGCATTGAGGACGCGATTCTGTGCGCCGCCAATCCGTCCAAGCATTCCCTCTGCCTCGATGCGAGACGCGATGTCCGGTCGAATGAGATAGGCCGGTGTCTTGAAAACCTCATCATTGAGGAAGCGCATCGCCTCTGCCTGGCGAGCGCGCGAGAGCGCCGTGTACACCGCGCCCGGCTGGCTACCGGACTTGTACTGCACCGTGCCGCCCCCGATGATCGTGACCACATGTCCCGCCTCGGTGGCCCACTGCCCAACGGTGCGATCGTACAGCTCCTTCAATAGCTCGTTGTCCTCGTCGGGCCGCGTCCCGGCGCTCGGGATGTAGCCGACCACCCGCGCGATGTTCTTGAAGCCGAGCCGCGTCGATTTCACTGGATCGGCGTCGCCGACTGCCTCGTTGAGCGTTCCATACTGGCCAAATGCGTTGTTGCCCGAGAAGCGGTACCACGGAATGGTGTCCTGCATCCGCGTCCACTGCTCGAGCGTCGCGCGCTCATCATCGGGCGACTGAGTCTCGGTGGGTATCTCTTTATAACCCCACATGATCGTGTACTTGTCCCACGGTCCTACCCGCGGCGTAATGTCGCTCAGCGCGAGCTTGTCCTCCGGCTGCGCGACATAGTTCATGCGCGAGTAGTCCATGATGCTCGGGCTGTGTCCCATTTTGTGCACCCACGTAGGGCTGCGCACACTATCAGCTGGATATGTGGAGCTGCCGATCTGGTCGTGCTGGAGGCCTATCGTATGCCCGATCTCGTGGGCGACGCCCCACTCGAGCAGCTTGCCCATCAAGGAGTCGGGGAAGGGAATCGTGCGCGCCCGCGGATCGACCTGAGCCGCTTGCGTGAAGTACCACGCCTGCATCAACGCGATGAGGTTGTGGAAGATTCGCGACGAGCCGTTGAGGATCTCACCGGTCCGCGGATCGCTCACGTGTGGGCCGACCGAATTCTCGACCGTCGAAGGGAGCCAGCGAACCATCGTGTGCCGAATGTCTTCGGGCGACCAATCGGGATCGTTCGCGGGCACTTCGCCTGGAATGATGCCATCCTTGAAGCCCGCGGCCTCGAACGCCGGCTGCCAGTCGAGAATTGCCTGACGAATGTATGGCTGCCACTGCTTCGGTGTGGCCGGATCGACATAGTAGACGATCGGCTTCTTCGGGTAGCAGAGATTCCCCTCGCGCCGATTGGAGCACTCGAGCCGCCAGCGCGTGATGAACTCCTTTGTGACGGCGCGCTGATCGCGCGTGCCGAAGTCCACGGTTCGCACGTTGAAGAAGCCGATGCGTTCGTCGGCCCGCCGCGGCATCATCGGCTGCTCCGGAAGCCTAACGATGCTCCAGTGCGCCACCACGCTCTGCGCCTGCTGCGCCCCGGCGGCTGCACCGCCGCCACCACCACCGCCGCGGCCTGCTGTCGCCGCTGCCCCGGGCACGCCGGTCTGCGTCGCCTCGATCTCGACGTTGTCAGGGAACGCCATCGCGTGCTCGATGTACGACCGCGTCGCGTCGATGTTCCCACGAATCGCTGCGACTTCGGGGACATTTGTCGTGAAGAGACGCGTCACGTCAATTACTGCGGAGCTATCAGGCCCGTAAGCCTCCACGTTCACGACCGCGATGATCGGCCCGTAGTTCGAGTGCTCGACCGCCCGGTAAACGCTGAGCGTCGTGTCGGCGGTGATCGAGAACGATGGCGAGCGGAGGATCACGCGATTGCCATTTCGCTCCCATCGCAGCGTGCGCTCGCCGAACTCGTCGCCCGCGTACTCACCGAAGCCGCCGCCCGCGCCACCGCCGCCACCGTTTCGTCCTTGCGGCTGCGGCGCGGCGGCGAAGGCATACCGTCCAACGAGCAGCTCGTCCCTGCCCATCTCTTTCTCCGGAATCTCGAAGTAGAGTCGGTCGCCGACGCGATGGACGGCGAACATTCCGCGCCGGGTGATCGCCTCACGCGTGATGACGCGGTTGTACGGACGCGGACGCGCCGCGGCGAGACCCAAGCCGGCAGCACCGCCGCCGGCACCACCAGCGCCGCGTTCCGCCTGCGAATCTGAAGGTGTTGTGGGTGAGGCCGTTCCGCGGTTAGGCGACTGTGTTGGACTTTGAACGGGCGACGGCTGCGTCGCCGGCGGTGCTTTCGAGCAGCCGGCGACAACACCGACGGCGCTGAGGAGAATGGCGATTCGTCTGGACATTGGAGGTGACCACGGGAGATGAGAGGCCGCGACGCGCGGACTCTTGGCGTCGTGATCCCGACCTGCGTCGGGAGTGCGCCATGGGATGATGACGGTAGCTCTTGGAAAGCTCAAGCTGCGGAGCGCACGCATTACCACCCCGTTCGTCCGCCTCGACACAGAGGCGTGGATGAAATGGTGACGCGGTACAACGTTGCCTGCCGCCTCTATACGCACGCTACCCGCTTAACGCTCTGGGATCGCCCATGCTCCCCATCCGCGCACTCGGTGTCCTCGGCCTGGTCGGTTCGGCAATCGTAGTTACCGAATCCCGACGCACCCCGCCTGATTTGCCGCCGGAAACGATGTTCCGCGGCGGACCCGCGCACCACGGGGTCTACCATGGTGGTGGTCCAACTCTGCTCGGTCTCGCCTGGCGAGCCGCGACAAATGGCGATGTGGTGTCTTCGCCCGCGATCGCGAATGGCATCGTCTACGTCGGCAGCGGAGATGGCGGCCTCTACGCTTTCGAGCTGGCGACCGGGGTGCGCCGCTGGAAGTACGACGCCGCCAGCCCGGTGAGCTCCTCACCCGCCATCGGCGGTGGTCTCGTGTACGCCGAGTCGCGCGAGGGAAGCATCTTCGCGGTCGACGCCGCCACCGGAGCGCGGCGGTGGCGCATAACGACGGGAAAGGACCTTCCCTTACCGTGGGGGCATGAAAGTGGGGATTATTTCCTGTCGTCGCCGGCGTATGTCGACGGGACGATCGTGGTGGGGGCCGGCGACGGCGGAATCTACGCGCTCGATGCAACGACGGGCCGCCGCAAGTGGCGCGCGCAGACCGAAGGTCGCGTACGCGCTTCGCCCGCGGTCGCGAACGGAAAGGTCTACGCAGGATCATACGACGGCCGCGTCTACTGCTACGACCTAACGAATGGCGCACTCCGCTGGCGCTACGAAACGCAGGGGGTGACGCTTCAGTCCGGCTCGTATGGATTCGACCGGAGGAGCATTCAGTCGTCGCCGGCGGTCGACAACGGCGTCGTCTACGTCGGCGCCCGCGATGGATTCCTGTACGCGATCGGTGCCGATGACGGCAAGCTACGCTGGAGAGTCGATCACAAAGTCTCATGGATCATCACGTCGCCCGCAGTGAGCGAGCATGTGGTCTACGCTGGAAGTTCCGACGCGCACTTTGCCCAGGCTCTCGATTCGGCCGGCACCGAACGGTGGCGTTTCGGCGCCGACGTCCCGGTCTGGTCGTCACCGGCAGTCGCCGGTGATCTGGTCTATTTCGGCGACGCCGCTGGGCGCATCCACGCCGTCGACCGCGCGACCGGCAAGGAGCACTGGATGTTCCGCACGGGCGCAACCGTCTTTTCGTCGCCGGTGGTCGAGGGTAGTCTCGTCATCGTCGGCAGCACGGATGGCGGCGTCTATGCCCTTCGCACCGGCAACGGCCCTGCGATCAAACGCGCGGTTTTCTTCGATAGCACATATTTCAAGGCGGCCACCGTTAGGCAGCCCGACGTCACGGCCCGTTACTTCAACAATCGCGGATATCAGACCATCGATGCCGCCGCGCTCGAGCGCTTTCTCGCGGACCGCATCGCCGACCACGCGCCGAGCATCGTCGTCTTCGCCGTCGATCAGGCGCCCGCCTCGATCGTTGCTCGACCACTCGATCAATCGCTGCTTCGCCGGTATCTCGACGCGGGCGGCAAGGTCGTGTGGCCCGGCAAGCCGCCACTCATCTTCCCGATGGATCTTGCGACCGGCGCCTTCCCACCGATGTCTTCCATGAACTGGGCCGCGCCTAACGACCTGCTCGGCGTGCCGCACGAGGCCGCGATCTTCGACATGCGCGGCGCGCGCGCGACGCCGGCCGGCGCCCGCATCGGGTTGCCCGTACGGTGGCACGACAACTGGTCCGTCGCCCCGGCGGGTGTGACCACCGTGCTCGGTGTCGACGAGTGGGGTCTCGCTGCCGCGTGGATCAAGCGCTACGGTGGAAAGCCGGGCACTGGATTCATCAGAGTGCCGGGCGACGACCCGATGGTGTTGTACGAGGCGGCCGAGTCGATTCAATAGAGAGTCCTGGCTGCAGCTGGTGGCAGATAGGCCGCTGCTGCGCGACATTCCACTCCGTGACCACGCGGCGAACTTTCCTCTCCATGGTTGCCGCCGGATTCGTCGCGCGGCGGGCGGCTGGGTCCGCGCTCTTTTCGGCGCCGCCCCGTCCGCGCCCATCACAAGCGCAGCTCGAGTGGCAACGCGACGAGCTCGCGATGTTCCTCCACTTCGGCGTCAACACGTTCACCGATCGGGAATGGGGAGACGGCCGCGAGGATCCGGCGATCTTCAACCCGACGCAGCTCGACGCGCGACAGTGGGCTCGGACCGCGGGCGAGGCTGGATTCCGGACACTCATTCTCACCGCCAAGCACCACGACGGATTCTGTCTCTGGCCAACGAAGACGACGAATCACTCCGTCGCGCACAGTCCATGGCGGAACGGCCAGGGCGACGTCGTCCGCGAGATGGTCGACGCGTGTCGCGCCGAAGGCCTCGAGGCGGGTATTTATCTGTCGCCGTGGGACCGCCACGAGCCCTCGTACGGTGACTCGGCCCGATACAACAATCTCTACTGCGCGCAACTCACCGAGCTCCTTACGAACTACGGTGCGATCAGCGAGGTGTGGTTCGATGGCGCGAACGGTGAAGGGCCGAACGGGCGCAAGCAGGTCTACGACTGGCCGCGCGTCTGGAGTCTCGTTAGGCGATACCAGCCCAACGCGGTGATCTTTTCGGACGCGGGTCCCGACGTCCGGTGGATCGGCAACGAACGCGGCGCTGCGGGCGAGACGAATTGGTCGATGGTGGATCCGAGCGTCGTGCCGTACCCCGGCGCGTCTGGCGACGCGGTGACGCGCATGCTGCAGCAGGGCGACCCAAATGGCAGTTCGTGGCGTCCTGGAGAGACCGACGTCTCGATTCGCCCCGGCTGGTTCTACCACCCGGCGGAGGACGCACGCGTCAAGAGTGGCGACGAACTGGTCCAACTGTATTTCACGTCCGTCGGCCGGAACTCGAAGCTGCTTTTGAACGTGCCGCCGACGCGCGACGGGAAGCTTCACGACCACGACGTCGCAGCTCTTCTCGCAATGCGACGACGCCTAACGGCGCTATTTCCCATGCCGCCGGGTGGAGCTCGCCCGAATACCTGGCGCGTCACCGGTCCACACAGTGGTGTGCTCGAGATCGACTACGGACACACGGTCAGCGTGTCGATCGCCGACCTGCGCGAGGACATCGCGCGCGGCCAGGTCGTCTCTCGTTACGAGCTCGCTGGCACTACTGGCGGATCGTGGACCACGCTCGCGCGCGGAACGACGATCGGCTATCGCAAGCTCGATCGCTTTGCGACCACGAGAGTGCGCCGCGTCAGACTCACCCTGGAGGCGGTCGACGCGGCGCAACCCGTGAGTATCGCTCTTTACTCGACCTTGAACTTGACCGACTGCAGGACCTTGCCGTCCTGCACGACGTCGCAGCGCCAGTCGCCCGACGCATCGGGGCCGAGGGTCTTGGAGCTGTAGGTACGCCACGGCGACCCGCCAACCTTGAGCTTCACGCGTCCCTGCTCGGCGTCGCCCTTGTACCAGACATGCTCGACTTCGGTGCTGTCAGCGCCGCTGATCTTGCTCATGCAGTAGAGCTTTGCCGTTCCCTTCGGAAAGGACTCGGCGCCGCCAGTGAGCTCGTGATTGGCGACCGCGGTGCCGACGGACACCTCGGCCGTTGCCGCCGCCTTGGCAGCGCCGGCTTGCGTGGCATCTTGCGCGCGCGCGGTCATCGGGGACATCAGCGCGATCGCGGCCCCGAGAAAGAGACTTGCGGACAGGTGGGTGCGCATAGCGCTCCTGGGAGGGGAGGGAGTGGGTTCTCCAAAATGCATGATCGGGTTCCACCCGGCCATAGTAGCCTCGTCACCACTCGAGCCGTGGAGGATCTCTGCTGATGACGACGATCCCAGCGTAACGTTGCAGATCCCTTTGCCACCCGGCTCATCCCCGCCATACTCCAAGGCGTATCCTACTCCGCCCGGAGAATCCCCACGTGCGCAAAACCGTCGTCGCCGCCCTGATCGTACTCGTCGCCGCAACCGCCAAAGCCCAGAGCCCCAACACGTACAGCGACATGCGCTGGCGCGAAATCGGACCCACGCGTGCCGGAAGGGCGCGCGGTGTCTCCGGCGTCCCGAGTCAGCCTAACGTCGCGTACATCGGCTTCGACAACGGGGGCGTCTGGCGCTCCACGGATTACGGATCGACCTGGCATCCACTCTTCGACAGCCAGACGACGGGATCGATCGGCGCGATTGCTGTCGCCCCATCGGACCCGAACGTCATCTATGTCGGTACGGGGGCGGGAATCATCCGGCCTGACCTGGCCGTGGGCGACGGCATGTATAAGTCGACCGACGGCGGCAAGTCATGGCTCCATCTCGGGCTCCACGACACGCAGATGATCGCGATGATCGCCGTCGACGCGAAGGATCCGAACCGCCTTTTCGTCGCCGCCCTCGGTCACCCGTACGGTCCCAACGCCGAACGTGGCGTGTTCCGCTCCACCGACGGCGGACAGACGTTTCAGAAAGTTCTCTACAAGGACGAATACACGAGCGCGAACGACGTCCGCATCGACCCGAGCAATCCGAACATTGTTTACGCTGCGCTCTGGCAACAGCAGCAGAGTTTCATCGAGGGCGGCTCATTCGGTGGCTCGAACGGCGGGATCTTCAAGTCGATCGACGGCGGCACGACGTGGAGTCAGCTCACCGAGGGGCTGCCGACCGTTCTTCAGGCCAACCTCGGGATTGCCGCGAGCGATCCCAATACGATCTACGCAACCGTCGCCGGGGCCGCACCGGGTACCCCGGCTGCACCGGTTGGCTTCGGCGGTGGCGTCATCGGCTTCTTCAAATCGACCGACGCCGGAGCGCACTGGACGCTAGTGAACGGCGCCGGCGTCACAGGACGCGTCCCGGACAATCGACCGCTCGCTCGCATCGGCGGCGGCGACCTTCCGACGATCGCCGTCGACCCGAAGAACCCGAATGTCGTCTACACCTGCTCGACGGTCTCCTGGCGAACGGAGGACGGCGGACTCACCTGGACGGCGGTGCGGGGCGCGCCCGGCGGCGACGATTATCAGCAGATGTGGATCAACCCGAATGATCCAAACATTCTCATCATGGTGAGCGACCAGGGCGGCGTCGTCAGTGCCAACCGGGGCGCTTCGTGGAGCAATTGGTACACACAGCCCACGGCGGCGATGTATCACGTCTCGACCGACAACACCTTCGTCTATCGTGTCTGCGGCGGCCAGCAGGACTCCGGCTCGGCGTGCGTCGACAGCCGGTCGATGGACGGCGAGATCACCTTCCACGACTGGCATCCCGTCAACATCCAGGAGTACGGCATTGCGGCCCCGGATCCGCGCGACGCCGATCTGGTGTTCGGCAGCATGCGCCAGGGTGTCTCACTCTACAATCGACACACGGGCCAGACGACGCTCGTCGGGCCCGACATGAGTGCGAAACTGCCTAACGGCGACCCGATCAACCGCAACGTCCGCACGATGCCGATCGCCTGGCGCGGTGACGAGCTGTTCTACGTCTCGAATGTCGTGTGGCTGACTACCGATCGTGGTCACGCCTGGACGCGCATCAGCCCCGACCTCGCGCGGCAGACGTGGGCCGTCCCGGCGAACGCCGGCAAGTACGCGTCGGGCGTGACACCTGCACCGCAAGGCACGATCACGGCACTCTCGCCATCACCGCGCGCGCACGGAATCCTCTGGGCCGGCACCGACGACGGGCAGATCCAGACCACGAGTGACTTCGGTGCGCACTGGACCAACGTCACACCGCCCGCGATCAAGCCGTGGACGCGCATCTTCAACATCGAGGCAGGCCACTTCGACAACGCCACCGCCTACGCCGCCGCCAACACCTTCCGCGTCGACGACAACAATCCGCACTTCTGGCGAACGCACGATGGCGGTCGGACCTGGACCGAGATCGACAACGGCATTGCACCTGGCGCAGTCGCCAACGCGATCCGCGAAGATCCGCGCAAGCGCGGGCTGCTCTACGCCTCGACTGACACGCAGGTCTGGGTGTCGTTCGATGACGGCAATAATTGGGAAACGCTGCGCCTCAACATGCCAGCGATCTCGGTGCGCGATCTCCAGCTCAAGGACGACTCCAGTTGCCTGTGCTCCGATCTGATCGCCGGAACTCACGGGCGTGGATTCTGGATCCTCGACGATGTGACGCCCCTTCGCCAGGCCGCCGACGCGCGCGCTGCGCGGAGCGCCTACCTGTTCAAGCCCGCGACGGCGGTCCGCGTTCGCTTCGCCACGAACGATCCGACGCCGTGGCCGCCCGAGCTTCCCGCCGGAGAGAATCCACCGCCGGGCGGCATCGTCGATTACTACCTACCTAACGATGCCTCGGGTGAGGTGAAGCTCGAGATCCTCGAGAACGGCGGTAAGGTCATTCGGCGGTACTCCAGCAACGATCCGGTTCTCAATCCCCACCCCGCGCTCGACTCGGCCGCGTACAATCGCGTTTGCCAGGCGACGCCGACCGCACCCTTCTGCGGCCTGCCACTCTACTGGCAAGGACCACCGATGGTGGTCTCGACGCGTCGCGGCATGCACCGCTTCGCGTGGGACCTCCACTTCGATCCTGTCACTGCCGGCGACACCCTACCGAATAGCGACGAAGACGCGCTTGGCGCCGTGCCGCATCGCACCTACACGACGGTGAATTCGCCCTGGGCGCCACCAGGCAACTACACCGTACGCCTAACGGCCAACGGCCAGAGCATGACGCAGCCGCTCACGCTCCGCCTCGATCCGCGCGTCAAGACACCGGCCGCGGGACTCACACAGCTCGCTCGTCTCTCACGCGAACTATACGACCAGGCGGTGGCGACGCACGCGGCCTATTTGCAAGCACGATCGCTTGCCACGTCGACAGCCGAAGGCACGCCGCTGCGCGCGCAGATCGATTCGCTCGCGCCGGCGCCGGCGCGCGGTGGCGGCCGACGCGGCGGATTCGGTCGTCGCGGTGGCGCCGGCGGCGCCACGCCAACGCTCAACGGAGCGAGCGACGCGCTGCTCGCTGCCGCGATGGCCCTGCAGAGTGCCGACGTGACGCCGACCGTGAGTGAAGTTGCGGCCGCCGAGCACGCGCAGGCACAAGCGAAGGAAGTGATGTCGCGATGGAACGCGCTCAAGAGCGGGAAACGACCCGTTCATTAGTCCGCGTGAATCCTTCGCTATCGTGGCTTCCGCATTACGACTCCGGCGTCCCGGCGACGTACATCGTCGGCCTCACTTACGCGCGTACGTTCCCACGACGCGGGTTCTCGCTGCCTCGCGCTCCACGTCGCGAAGGGCCGCGATGACATCCGGATCACCGGCGCGATGCTCGAACTCGAGAACGAAGTGGTACGTCCACGGTTCGCCCGTCGGCCGCGATTCGAGCTTCGTTAGGTTCAACCCGCGGTTCGACAACGGTGTGAGGACGCGTACCAGTGAGCCGGGCCGGTTGTCCACCTGGAGCATGAGCACTGTTTTCGCCGCAGTGCTCGCTTCCAATTGCGCCGGCTCTCGCTCGAGTACCACGAAGCGCGTCTGGTTGTCTCCACGGTCCTCGACATTCTCGGCCAGCAGCTCGAGCCCGTAACGAGCTGCGGCGATCCGACTCGCGAGCGCGCCCCGCGACACGTCCAGTGCGGCCGCCACATCTCGCGCTGCTCCGGCCGTATCGTACGCTGCGCGCTGAACGATCGACGGATGCGCCGCGAACCAGCTCGCGCACTGCGCCAGCGCGATCGGGTGGCTCTCGATCGTTCGAAGCGTGTCCAGCGTGGCTCCCGGGCAAACCATGACGCAGTGATGAATCGGGAGCACGACTTCACCCACGATATGTAGCGTGGGCTCGGCAAGAATCGCATCGTATGATGCCGGCACACTTCCGGCGAGCGTGTTTTCGACCGGCAGGACACCCGCATCGCCCCGGCCGTTGGCAACCTCCCGTGCGACGTCGCGGTTTTCCCTGCAGGGGATGGGCTCGGCGCCGGTGCCAAATGCGCGCTGCACAGCCTCTTCACTGAAAGCGCCGAGCTCACCCTGGAACGCGATGCGAAGCATTACGACCAATCTGTCATCCTGGGGGGCCCTTCGCATTCGCTCAGGATGACAGATTAGCGGGCTACTTCGTCGCGTTCGCGAGGTCGCGAACCGACGTCGCAAGCACACGCACCTTGTCAGCGTCGCTCGAGCTGCCCGCGTCGGTATCGAGCTGCGAGGCAAGCTGCGTCAGCGCATCACGCCGCGGCGCTCCCGACGCCTGCTCGGCGGCCGCCAACGCCGCGCGAACGGCTCCAATCCGCTCCGCCGAGAGACCCGACGACCGCTGCAACTGATCGACGTACGCTCGCGAGACGACAAACGCCGCCGGCCACCGGATCTTCTGCTGGTCCTGAACATTCAGCTCGTCGACGTGTACCAACTTCGCCGCGTCGATCTCGTTCTGCGAGAGCAGCGCACTCGGTTGCAGATCGAACACGTCGAGCCCGCGGGCGATTTCCGAGCTGTAGATGT
The DNA here is from genome assembly GCA_036496605.1 of Gemmatimonadaceae bacterium. NCBI lineage: Bacteria > Pseudomonadati > Gemmatimonadota > Gemmatimonadia > Gemmatimonadales > Gemmatimonadaceae > Gemmatimonadaceae bacterium. Next base: position 102,609 of record DASXKV010000018.1, read on the forward strand.
AGCCGTTGTACCAGTACGCCGACCACGAGCCGCCGACGTACATCTTCGTCGAATCGATCGGGCCACGATCGAAGTAGGCGATCTCCTTCGGGTGCGAGGGATCAGTAAAGTCGAACACCGAGACGCCGCCCTGATACCAGCCTTGCGCCATGATGTCGCGGCCCGGCACCGGCACCAGAGAGCCGTTATGCGCGACACAGTTCTCCTGTGCCGTCTGCGGCGCCGGAAGCTTGAAGTAGCCTTTGAACGACAGCTGATCGCTCGACAGCGTGAAGATCGCGTCGGCGCCCCACTCCGGCTTGTCGGTCACGCGGCAGCGCGGCTGGGTGCCACCACCCCACTCGTCGGTGAAGAGCATTTTCGTACCGTCGTTGTTGAAGCTCGCCGAGTGCCAGAACGAGAAGTTCGAGTCGGCAACGGCACCGACGCGCTTCGGATGTGCCGGGTCGCGAATGTCGAGCAACACGCCGTAGCCGCCGCACGCGCCACCGGCGAGACCGATCGCCGGATACGCGGTAATGTCGTGGCACTGTTGTGGTCCGCGCCGGGGGCCGCCCGCGCCGATCATCTTCTGGATCGATGCCGGCAGATCCTGTCGCAGCTTCGCGCTATCTGCGGACGTCGGTTCGCCGGTGCCACCGCGCAGTTTCACGATGCTGTCGAGCATGTGCTTACTGAACTCGGCAGGAAGCACCCGCTCCATGCCGAAGATGTTCGCCGTGAATTCGCCGCGCGCGCGCGCAGCTTCAGCGATCTTCGCGGCCGCAGCGATGTCCCCCGGCGCTTCGCCATGGGCCTCGACGGGCATAAGGTTCGCGAGAATCGGTGGCTTGCTCACGACGTGCGCCTGCTCCGGATGCGCAACCGGGACCTGGATGACTTCGATGCGGAACAGTTCGCTGGTCGGATCCTGACCCGGATCCATCGCCGAGCACCCGGCGAGCTCGTTAGGCGAGCGGACCGGCGCCGAGCCGGAGATGTAGATGTAGACGTTCGCGTTGTCGTTCGGATCGGTGACGACGCTGTGCGTGTGCGATCCGCGGCAGGTCTGCACCACGCCGATGAGCTTTGGGTGCGCGAGGTCGGCAATGTCGTAAATGCGGATGCCGCGCAGTCGGTCCTTGCTTACCGTATCCGGAACGCCCTCTGCACCGCAGTCGTTGCGTCCGTTGAGCGATTCGCTCGACTCGAAGAGCAAATTCCCGTGCACCGAGACGTCGCTCTGCGTGCCGGGACAGAGGTACGACGAGAACAGCGTTGGCTTGGTCGGGTTCGAGACGTCCCAGATCTGGTACCCGCTGAAGTCTCCCTGGATCACGTACTTGCCCGTGAAGGCAAGGTCGGAGTTCCACTTGCTCGCGTCACCCGGATCGCTGCGATTGATGAACCCCGCAGACGGCTGCGTCGTCGAAACGAGCGACATGTTCCACGACGCTTGCGCCGCGTTGAACCAGCCAGCGCTAAGCCCGACTCGCCGATCGGGCTTGGGGGCCGACGCGGACATGTCGGGAACAGGCATCGCCGCACCGGCCATGGTGACGTTGCCTCTGGATGTCGCGCAACCCGCAACGAGAGCGATGCCAAGGGCGAACGATGGACGAACGAATACACGTGTCACGGGAAACTCTCTGGAAGAGTGGGTCGGTGGGAGGGAACAGGCCTCTGTTCCCGAGTGGCACATCTTACGAGCGAATGGCGTCCCGTCGCAACGGGTCGCCGCAAACGGGAATCGTCACGTTCCGACGCATCGAGGCGGGTGTGGTGTTAGAATCGGTGCGTTCCCATTCCAAGGACTCTCACCCAATCGACGAAGCGCACCGTCGACGAACGCCTGGAGCGGCAATGAAGCACCTCACGATCCTCTTCGCCCTCGTGCTATCTGCAGGCCCGGCCACGGCGCAGAGCACCAGACAACAAGCCCGTCCGATGCCTAACGTGCCGCGCAGCGTCCAGACGCATACCAACGCGCTCCACAAGCTCCTTGGCGAGCAGTGGGAGTACTCGCTCCGCACCAGCCCGGAGTTCGCCTCGATTCTCGGTGACAAGCGCTACAACGACAAATTGAGCGACTTCTCACAGGCGGCGATCGATCGCGATCTGGCGAAGACCCGGGAGTTCCTGAAGCGCTTCGAGGCCATCGATGCGACCGGCTTCCCGGAGCAGGAGCAGCTCAATCGCGATCTCATGGTTCGAAATCTTCGTGAGAGTGTCGAGGCGGAGCAATTCAAGGATTGGGAGATGCCGGTGAATCAATTCAGCGGCATCCACATCGACATGCCGCAGCTCGTCACCTCGCTCTCCTTCGCGACGGTAAAGGATTACGAGGACTACGTCGCGCGGCTGCGCGAGCTGCCGCGCCTCTTCGGCGAGACGGTCGCGCAGATGCGCAAGGGCATGGCGGATGGCCTCATGCCACCGCGCATCCTCCTGGAGCAAGTGGCAACGCAGGCGGAGAACATCGCAAAGCAAAAGCCGGAGGACTCTCCGTTCGCCGTTCCAACCACGCAATTCCCGAAGGAAATCGCCGAGCCGGACCAGATTCGCCTGCGCAACGCCGTGCTGTCCGCGATCAGAGATAGCGTGTTGCCCGCATACGTGACGTTCACTGCCTTCGTCCGCGACGAGTACGCTCCGAAGGGTCGAGCCGACATTGGTATCTGGTCGCTTCCCAATGGAAAGGCGCGTTATGCCTTTGCCGTGCGCCGCATGACTACCACGAACATGACTCCCGAGGAGATCCACGCGCTCGGGTTGCGCGAGGTCGAGCGCATCGAACGCGAGCAGACGGCGATCGCCGCAAAGCTCGGGTTCGCCGACCTCAAATCCTTCCGTGACTCGATCCAGAAGATGCCGAGTCTCCACCCCAAATCGCGCGAGGAAATCCTCGACGAATACCGTCATTACGAAACGCAAATGTGGGCTCGGCTGCCGGAGCTCTTTGGGCGTCTGCCCAAGGCGAAGCTCGAGGTGATGCCAATCGAGGCCTTCCGAGAAAAGGAATCATCGACGCAGTACAACCAGGGAACGCCCGACGGATCTCGTCCCGGACACGTCTTTGTGAATACCTACGACTACGCGAACCAGCTCACGATCAACAACGAATCGACCGCGTATCACGAAGGCGTCCCCGGACACCACATGCAGATCTCCATCGCGCAGGAGCTGCCAGCGCTGCCGCCGTTCCGGCAACAGGCGACCTACACGGCGTACGTCGAGGGCTGGGCGCTCTACTCCGAGCGACTCGGCAAAGAGATCGGGTTCTACACCGATCCATACAAGGACTATGGTCGGCTCGACGACGAGATGCTTCGCGCGATCCGCCTGGTGATCGACACCGGAATTCACGACAAGCACTGGACCCGCGACCAGGCAGTGGCCTTCTTCCGCGCACACTCGAGCGAGAACGAGGCGAGCATTCAGTCGGAGACCGATCGCTACATCGCGTGGCCTGCGCAGGCGCTCGGCTACAAGCTCGGTCAGCTCACGATCCTGCGTCTCCGCGAGCAGGCGAAGCAAGCGTTAGGCGCGAAGTTCGATATTCGCGCATTCCACGACGAGGTCCTCGGGGCCGGCGCATTGCCGCTCGACGTCCTCGAACAGCGCATCGCGCACTGGGTGGCAAGAGGGGCTAGGGGGTAGAGGGTAGGGGGTAGAGGGTAGAGGGTGGAGGGTTATGCGTCCCGCATCATCCACGCGCTACCCTCCACGCTCCACTCTCCACCCTCCACTCTCCACCCCTCGTCTTACTGGCTCACCAGTGTCACGGTCGCCGAATTGCACGACGAGTACGTCACGTCTGCAAACCCGCTTCCCTCCTGGCTCGTGACGGCGACGCGAATGCGCCCTGCCGAGAAGGGTGTGATCGACGTGCCTTGCGCGACGCCTGCCGCGCACGAGGCGCTGTACTGCAGCGGGTCCATCGTCGTCACCGAGAACGATGCGACGCGATTGCCCTGCCGGAAGCCGACCGTCCCGTTAGGCGTGTACGTACCATCCGGGAGCGAATGGCCTGCGGTAATCGACTGACCCGCCGCGGCTGCGAACGTCGACGTCCAGTTGATGTCCACGGTCGCGCTCGTGACGCCCGTCAATAGCGCGACTTCCGTCCAATCTTCCGTCTGCGACAGGCCGCTCCCAGACACATTCACGGAAGCCGTTCCATCACGCGAGACATACCCGCTGCCATCGGCGCCAGAGAACGCGAGCTTGAAGTTGTCGAGACCAAAGCTGAGTGCGAGCCCGGCCGTTCCAGGTTGCGTATCGGTGACGTGCAGCGCGCCCGTAATATCGTACGAGTTCGTCTGATCGGCGAAATGACACGCGGGGAGCGAGAATGTCAGGCTCCAGTTGTCGGGGATGCCATCGCCGTCGCTGTCGACGGGTGGGTTCTGCGACGCGACACCACATTGCGCGATGTCCGTTGTGCTCGACGCGCGGCTCATCGAGCGGCCGAACATCGCCGCCGGCGACCGCGGCACGCGAGAGAAGCTGGGCGCGCCACCATTGCTGTTCATGACGTCCTGCGCGGTGAGTTGCGCAACGCCGCCTTCGAGCTCGGTGGCGACGGATTCGCCAATCGCCTGGAGTTGATCTGGTGTAACGTTGAGCGGAGACGTGCTGGAGTCCTTGCAAGCAGCGAGCGTGAGCGCGCCGATCACGAGCACGCCGCCACGCGATAGAGTGCGAGGCGAGATGGGCATGGATGAAGGGACCTGTGGTTAGGAATGGGGTGTGTTTGGGAGTCGGGCCACAGACATAACGATCGAGGCCGCCTGAGGGATACGTGACAATCAGGGACATCCGCCGGCTGCGACTTGGGGCACAATTCCTCACGACGCCTGGCCTCAGCCGAGCGAGCGACGTCGTGCGCGCCCTCGGTGCCGTACAAGCGCAGGACTACGCCGGCGCCAAGTGGGCGGTTGCCCAACGCACGCACGGCGCCACAGAGGCGTCCGTCGAACGCGAGATCGACGAGGGGCGCATCCTGCGCACGCACGTGCTGCGCCCGACGTGGCACTTCGTCGCGCCCGCCGATCTCCGGTGGATGCTCGGGCTCACCGCTCCGCGCGTGAATGCCATGATCGCGTCGTACAGCCGGAACCTCGAGCTCGATCGCAAGGTGTTCAGTCGGAGCAATGCGGTGTTCACGAGAGCGCTGGCCGGTGGGAAGTGCCTTACGCGGAGCGAGCTGCGTGTCGAGCTGGAGCGAGCGAGAGTGAAGATTCCCACCAGTCAGCACCTCGGCCACTTGATGATGCAGGGTGAGCTCGACGGCGTGATCTGCAGCGGCCCACGACGCGAGAAGCAATTCACCTATGCGCTCCTCGACGAACGGGCGCCGTCGTCGCCGAGCGTTGATCGAGACGAGGCACTGCTCGAGCTGACGCGGCGCTATTTCACGACGCGTAGTCCCGCCACGCCACAGGACCTCGCCTGGTGGTCGGGGCTCACGGTCAAGGACGCCAAGCGCGGAATCGAGATCGCCGGTCGCGAGCTGGAGCCTGTCGCGTTAGGCAGCCAGACCTACTGGGTAGCCCAGAGTCTCCCTCGACCGCGGAAGACGACGCTCACTGTCCATCTGCTACCGAACTACGACGAGTACTTCATCGGCTATCGCGATCGCAGTGCGCTCGGCAATCGCATCGGGCACACGACGCCGATCACCGGTGGGAATGCTCTCATCCCACACGTGATCGTCGCCGATGGAGAGCTCGTCGGCGTGTGGAAGCGGACGTTCGCGAGGAATGCAGTGCGCGTCACGCTTTCACTCATGACGCAACTCAGCGGCGCTGAGGAGAGAAGGCTTCGCGACGCGGTGCAACGTTTCGGCGCGTTTCTCGAATCGCCGGTCGAGATCGACGCATGAGGGCATGTCCTGCAGTGAATGAGAAGGTGGAATTGGACTCATAATCGGTGCGGGCATAGCGTGGCGTATTCGAATTCACGAATCGCGCCTCCCCTCCAGTGACTCGTCGCCATGAGATCCGCTTTCCGCTGGTTCTCCCGCGAAGCAGGGCTCCGCTTCCTCGCGCGGCGCAAGGCCGCCTGCACCGTCGCGGTCCTCACGATGGCGCTCGCGCTCGGCGCCAACACCGCCGTTTTTTCGGTGGTTCGAACATTTCTTCTGGCGAGCATCGGTGTGCCGGACGCGCAGCGACTCTTTCTGCTCGCGCCCGTGCGCAATCTGCCGGGACGGGGATCGGTCGTCTTTAACGAGGCGTATCCGAACTACGAATTGATTCGGCGCACGCAGCACGCCTTTGCCGACGTGACCTGCATCGCGCAGGGCGTCGCGGGTTGGGACGACCACGGCGAGTCGCGTCCGCTGCAGACGGCCCGCGTTACCGCGAGCTTCTTCTCCACCGTGCGCGTCTTTCCAATTCTCGGCCGGGGCTTCACTGCAGCGGAGGAAGGACCGCCGCCCACACGTGTTGTCGTGATCAGCAACGCGCTCTGGCATTCTGCCTTCAATGCCGATCGTTCCGTAATCGGGAGCGCGCTGATCCTCAATGGTGAGCCGCATACGATCATCGGCGTCATGCCAGAGGGGTTCACGCAACCCGTGCCGACCGACGTCTGGCTCCCGTTCGACCTTCCGCCCCAAGCGCGCATCGCCGTCACCGGAGCGCGAACGCTCACGGTCTATGCGCGACTGGCCGAAGGCATGCCGCGCGCCCGAGCCGACGCCGAAGCGCGCGACCTCACGAAACGGGCGCTCGCTGCGACGAGCGAGAATCGCGACTTCTGGTACGAGGCACGCCCGCTCCGCGGCGTCCTGCTGGACGGTGCGGATTCGACGGTGCTACTCGTTCAGGCGGGTGCCGTCGTCCTGCTACTGCTCGCCATCCTCAACCTCGCTTCGCTGCTGCTGGCGTGGGGATTCGAGCGCGGGCAGGAGCTTGCCGTTAGGCAGGCACTCGGCGCCGGACAGGTACGTGTCGTGCGGATGCTCTTCCTGCAGGGCGTTGTCGTCGTCGGCGTTGGCGCTGCACTTGGCGTCGGCCTCACTCGATTGATCGTGCCGTGGCTTCGCCATCTCGATCTCAACCAGAGTGTCGCTTTCTTCACCTCGCAGATCACGCTCGACGGAAGCGTTCTCCTCGCGAGCGCCACCGTCGCCATTCTGTCTGGCCTGGCCGCGGGAGTTTTGCCGGCTGTCTTCACGCGAAATAGCGATGTCGCGACGACGCTGCGTTCAGGCGCGCGCAGCGCAACGTTGTCACCGGCCGCACTGCGATGGCAGCAGGCGATGGTCGTCGTTCAAGCCGCGCTGTCGGTCGTGATTCTCACCGCGGCAGCGCTGATCGGTGTCAGCTTCGCGAAGCTCGTTCGAGTGCCAATCGGATTTGTGCCTCGCGATCTTCTCGTCGCCCGTGTGAATCTGCAGAATGCCGTCTATCTACAAGCTTCCGCGCGCGTTCGCTTCGGCCGTGACCTGTTGGACAATCTCGCGCACGAGCCGGAGATCGCGTCCGCGGCGTTCACGACGACGCTTCCCGTGAGCGACGGCCTCTGGGGTGGACGTTTCTTCGTCGAGCTGCCCGACGGCAGCCTGAGCACCGAACCATCGCTACTCCACATTCGCCGTACGTCGACGAATTATCTGCCGACGATCGGCATTCCGTTGCTGACGGGTAGACAGTTCGCGACGAGCGACGATTCGGCGTCGCCGAATGTCGCGATCGTGAGCCGCAGTCTCGCCGCGCATCTCTGGCCGAACCAGAGCGCGATCGGCAAGCGCATTTATCGATTGGCCGCTGGAAAAACGCAACCCGTGGCCCACGAGGTCGTGGGTGTCGTAGGCGACGTAATGGATGCGGGCAACAGCGTGCCACCGGGTGAGACCGTCTATCTCCCCTGGGGGCAGGTCTCGACGACTCAGCTGTCGATTGTCGTTAGGCCCAGAGCCGGCGACGCCGCTGCCTTCGCCGCCGTGCGACGCGCACTCCGGCATACCGATCTGGTCGTTGCCACACACGATGAGGCCCCTCTCGAGGCGCTCGTCACACAAGCGAATGCGCTCCCGCGCTTGCAGAGCCTCCTGCTGCTCACCTTTGCCATCGCCGCACTGGGGATTGCCACGCTCGGCAGCTACGGTGTCATGAGTCAACTTGTGTCGACGCGCGAGCGCGAATATGCCTTGCGACTCGTCTTTGGTGCGGTGCCGTCTCAATTGGGCCGATCGGTGCTGACCCAGGTCGGAAGGCTGACGCTTCCCGGTGTCGCGGCGGGTCTCGTCGCCGTCGTGCTGCTGGGTGGTACGCTCAAGCGATTCGTGTTTGGAGTCGAGCCGCGGTCGGTGGTGGTCCTGTCGCTCGTGAGCGTTGGCATGCTGTTGGTGGCCTTGGCCGCCACCCTGCCGTCGATGCGGCGAGCGATGCGTGTCGACATTCGCCGCACCATTGGCGCACAATGAACAGGTTCTGACAATTGGCCGCTGTGCGGCCTCGAAGGTGGAATTTTTCCGCACGCGAGCACATCATTGGGCCGCCCTGACCCCACTCAATGATGCGAATCCTACTTCTGCTCGCCCTCGCCGCACAGCAACAGCAACCCACCTCCATTCGTCCGCTCGTTCCGACCGCACCCAAGAAAGAGCAGCAGGTGTTCGGGCCGTCGGTGCCCGCGCCTGCGTCAGCGCGCGGCGTGCGAGATCGCGCCGAGCTCGCGGCATTCCTCGACGGCGTCATGGCCGCCAATCTCCGCGACAAGCATGTCGCTGGCGCTACCGTCGCCGTCGTCAAGGACGGCGCGCTCTTCTACGCCAACGGATACGGCTACTCGAACGTCGCACGTCGAGCTACGGTCGATCCGGAGCACTCGCTCTTTCGGATAGGCTCGACGAGCAAGCTGTTCACCTGGACGGCCGTTATGCAGCTCGTCGAGCAGGGGAAGCTCGACCTCGACACGGACGTCAACAAGTACCTGGACTTCAAGATTCCGGCGACGTATCCGCAGCCGATCACGCTGCGGAATGTCATGACCCACACGCCCGGCTTCGAGGAGGATGGGCGCGACCTCATCATCGACGACTCGACGAAGATGATCCCGCTCGGCCGTTGGCTCGCGACCCACATACCTGGTCGTGTGCGGCCGCCCGGTACGTACTCGTCATACTCGAATTATGCGACCGCCCTCGCCGGCTACATCGTTCAGCGTGTGTCCGGGGAATCGTACGACGACTACATCGAGCACCACATCCTCACGCCGTTAGGCATGACGGAAACGTCGACGCGCCAACCGCTGCCGGCACGCCTCAAGGGCGATATGTCGAAGGGATACGTCTGGCAGGGCGGCGTCTACCAGCCACAGAAATACGAGATCGTCGACGCGTCTCCCGCCGGCGCGATTGCCGCGAGCGCGACCGACATGGCGAAGTTCATGATCGCTCATCTCAACGACGGCGTCCTCAACGGGCAGCGCATTCTCGCCGACTCGACGGCGAAGCGAATGCATGCGCGTGCCTTTGGACACGATCCACGTATCCCTGGATTCGCGCTGGGCTTCTACGAGAAATCGAGCCACGGCCTGCGCATCATCGGCCACGGCGGCGACACGCGCTTCTTCCATACCGATCTGGCGTTGATCCCTGAAGAGAAGCTCGGCGTGTTCGTCTCATACAACACGAGCAGCGGTGGGGAGCTCAGCTTCGGTCCGTTCCTCAACCAGTTCCTCGATCACTACTATCCCACGCCGGTGACTGCCGTTGCGCCTTCCGCGGATGCCGCGAAGGAAGCAGCCCGCGTTGCCGGAGAATACGAGTTCAATCGCCGCTCGTACACGACCTTCCAGAAGGCGATCGGCCTTGCCGGCGACATCCGCATCAGCGCCGCCGACAGCGGCCGCCTCATCCTGCATTCGCCGTTAGGCGATTCGCGTCTCGTACCCGTCGGGCCGCTGCTGTATCGGGATGAATTGGGCGGCGACCTCGTTGCCTTCCAGGCGAACGACAAGGGGAAAGTCGAGCGCGGCTTCCTCGGTGAAGCGCCAATGATGACGATGGAGCGCGTTCCCTTCTCGCAATCTCCACATCTCCATTGGGTCCTGCTCGGGCTTGGAGCGGTGGTGTTCGTCGGTATCGTGCTCGCCGCGATCGGTCGAGCCGTTAGGCGCCGCTTCGGTGAAGCACGTGCCGACGACGTGCTCCCTGGCCGCTGGCTTCTCGTGACGCTCGCGATCGCCGATCTTGTTTTCCTCGTCGTGATCGTCTCGATCATCAGCGGCTCGGGCGGACTCCTCAATGGACCGCTGACTTCGCTCAAGCTTGCGCTTGCACTTCCCGTCATCGCGACGATCTGCACGCTCGCCGCGGTATACGTGGCCACTCGTCAATGGCGCACACGGGTCGGCACGCGCGCGGCGCGATTGCGTTACAGCGGCGCCGTCGTCGTCGCGCTCCTCTTCACCTGGTCGCTGGCGCAGTGGAACCTGCTCGGCTGGCGCATGTAGGCCCCTAACGATCGACGTGCAGCACGGTCATCATGCCGGCGCCAAGGTGCTCGGCGATGTGGCAATGCAGCATCCAGTCGCCCGGATTGGATGCGTCGATGAGCAGATCCACCGTCGAGCCGACCGGTATCAGAGCGGTGTCCTTCCACACCTGGTTTCGTGTGGGGACACCGTCTCTGGCGATGACGAGCATGCGCTGGCCATGCAGGTGAATCGGATGCTGCATCGGGTGAAACGACTTCGGGTCGTTGAAGAGCCGGAGCTTCACCACCGATCCACGCGCGACGTGCCAGTCGATATCCATGTTCTCCTTTCCCGTCGCGTCGTCGCGGAGAATCCAGCGGACCTCCTTGCTCGTCGAGAGCCAGTTCATGTCCGGCATCCCGTCGATCCATTCCACCGGCGCATAGTACGCCGTGTCGATGGTCATGAACTGCACCGTCGCGAGGGCGAGGCCGGTCGTCTGAACGGTCAGGGTAAGCTCCTTGTCGGGCGGCTTGTCGAAATAGCCTCGGTACCGGTCGACGTCTTTGGTCACGGCGCTGTTCACGCGCATCGTCGCGAACGCCCGTCCGTAATCGGCTCTCACCGGCGCGGCGTCCACCGTCACGAAGCCCAGCGTGTCGACCTCGGGCTCGAACTCACCCTTGTAGTGGTTGATTGCCTGTACGGCGTTCACGATCGCGTAGCGACCAGCGCGCGCGAATCGTACGTCGACCACGTACCGCTCCGCGGGCGCGAGCACGACACTCGGCACGAGCTCCTCGTGCTCGAACCGGCTCTGGTCGGACGCGATCACCTTCATCTGCGCTCCACCGAACGAGAGATTATACGTGCGTGAGCTCGCCGCGTTTGTGAGATAGAATCGGGCCACCTCGCCCCTTCGGACGTGCAACGCGTAGCTCGGTTCGCCGTTTGTGAGCAGAACGTTGCCGACGCGTCCCATGAGCGCGAAGTCGGGCCCGTCGGCGCCGAACGGAACGAGCGTGTCCGCGTTGATGAGCAAATCATCAAGCATCAGTGCATGCTCGCTGTTCGCCGGCCCATAGTAGTCCGCGTCCGGCGAGTCGACGATCATGTTGCCGAACAAGCCCATTGCCTGCTCGACGTCCTCACGGACGTGGGGGTGATACCAGTAGATCCCGGCGTCGGGGAAATGCACGCGGTAGACGTAGCTTCCGCCGGGGGCCACCGGTTCCTGCGTCACGCCCGGCGCGCCGTCGCTCCGATTGTCGAGCCGCACCCCGTGCCAGTGCACGGCGCTCGGCAGATCGATGCGATTGTGAAAGCGAGCGATGATTGTCGCGTTTTGCGGCACGCGAATGAGCGGACCCGGGACCTCGCCGTTGAATCCGTACATCGCGAACTCGTGGCCCTTGATCCTGCGCCTGACGAGCATCGCCGTGAGGTCGATCGTGTCGCCGTCTGCGAGACGCAGGAGTTGCGACGGCTTGGCCAATGGCAGACGAGCGGGATCGATGCCGCCACCCGGAACGAATGTGCCACCGGACGGCACCAGTCCGATCAGCCCGGGAATCATCGGCATTCCTCTCGGCATCGGAATCGGCATCCCGGCCGAATCGTGCTTCATCCCCTGCATATGGTCCATCCCGCTCATCGGGTCGCGCTTCTGCTGCGCGGAACCGATCGCGAGCGGCACGCCTAACGATATCGCGACGAGAGCGGCGCGCCCGTTCACCCCGTAATCCCCCGGAACATCGGGTGGTTCAGGAACGACTGCAGCCAACCACTCGGCGACGTCCCGTGCAATACCGTTGGCCCCGCGTGTGACCTCGGCGCCGAATCCGGCTCGGCGGTAATCACGAGCAGGAACTTGTTGAGCGTCACGTGTCCAACCGTGGTCGTACCATTTGCGATCGGGCCGAGTCGATCCCAACGCTGCAGGTCGGGGGTGGCCGCCCACGCGACGTACGCTCGGAATGCGCCGAGAGACGACGGTGACGGTAGCCCCGAGACTGCGACCTGTACATCGTACTGAGCGCGTCCGTCTGCCGTCACCGAGATTCCGAACGGTGACTGCGCGAAGACGAGCCGCGCCGACCCGCTCGCCCTCGGCGCCTTGGGGGTCGAGAACAGCGGAATGTCGTACGGTCCCGCCGCGATCAGCAGCGGGACCGCGAACATCAGGCTCAGCTGCCTAACGCCGATCACCGTCCATCGTGGCTAGTGGTCGCCGTGGACTTCGTCGCACCCTCCGGCCCGTGATCCCAATCCTGCACGCTCGAGATGTTCGGCATCCCGTGGTCGTGGCCATTCCATCCCTTGAACCCATCGACGCGGAACAACCAAAGTCCTGTCCGCATGTCCGAGAGCACCACCAGTCCATCGTAGTTGCGCACGTCGACACCGAACGCACCCTGCTCGACGCTCGTCGTGCTCTGCCAGCCATTGTCTGGATTGCCACCGAACCCGTGCTCGTGTTCGCACTCGCACGTGAACCAGTGACCGACGGTCTTCGGGTTCTTCGGATCGGTGAGATCGAACACCTGCAGCCCGTCCTCGTATGCCGAGACGAAGACATACGGCCAACGCACCTCGTGATTGTGCGACAGATCGCGCCAGTCCGCCGTCCACGCGCTGATCGGAATATCGATGTTCTGCGTCTTCCCTGATTGCCCGGGCTCGAGGTCCCAGATGCGAAGCGGCGTGTACTGATATTCCGTCTCCGTCACCGCATAACGACCATCGGGAGACGGTGTGAAGGTGTGGGCGATGTCCATGCCGAGACTGGTGATCGTGAACAACTGCCGCGGCGCATTCGGGTGCGTGACGTCCCACACCGAATACCCGCCGAGCCCCGCACCGTAGAACTTGTCCTCGTGCGCAACCGGATCGTAGCCGACGTAGAAGTCGTGGTATCCGCCGGCTCCGATCTGCTTGAATGGCGTCGGATTCGGCACCTCGCCGATCAGCCACGTGCTCGGGTCGGCGCCGCTCACGACTTTAGCAAGATCATACACGAGCGCTTTTTGCTGATTCACCGTCGCGAAATACAGCGCGCGACCATCCGAATGCTTGTAGGCGAACGTGTTGTGGAATCCGCCCGGTGCCTGCGGATAGCGAATGCGGGCGACCACCGTGACCTTCGACGCATCCGGCAATCCCGTAACGTCGAAGATCACCGCGCCGAGATCCGCATCCGGGCTGCCCTGCATGAACTGGTACGACTGGGCGTAGTAGTACCGATTTCCGATCTTGAAATACTTCCCGTCCATCGCGCCGATCCCGCGATGGAGCTCCGGGTTCTCGATGGTCCAGTCGTAGATCTTCTTCGGGTTCGCGGGATCGCGCACGTCATAGATCTGCATGTCGAAGTTGGTGAATCCGCAGAGGTAGACGTACGGCCGCGACGGGTCCTGTTCCATTTCGATGTCCGCCGCCTTCCACGCACCTGGATGAGCGGCGACACGACTGAGCATGTGCACTTTCTCATTGCCGCCCCGCTTCTGGTCGAACGATGGCACGGTCGTGCCTCCGTCCTGGGCGCGGGCCGCGGCGGCAAGAGCGAACGTAGTCAACAGAACGACATAGCGACGCATCGAAGCCTCACAACGGTGGGAGGAAACGCCATCCTGTCCGAATCAGCATTCGGAGACGCGAAGGGAAACATGACCATGCACGCGCGACCACGCGAGTCCCGGTAGCCAATGGCCTTTCGCGATCTAAGTGAAATCGCTCAGAGCTTTTCGCCGGCCGGCAGCCAGGTCTTGAGCCTCTCGCGCAAAACGCGCAGCGCCTTGCCCATTTGCACCTCGACCGTCTTCACCGAAATTCCCAGGCGCGTCGCGATCTCGGCGTACTTGAGCCCATCGACCCGACTGAGCTCGAACACCTGCCGGCACCGGTCGGGAAGATCGGCGACCGCAGCCTGAAGGGCGCTCTCGATTTCCCCCTCACGTGCTGCCGTGTCGGTCGATGGCGACCGAGTGGCACTTTCGAGCAGCTCCGGCTCGCTCTTGCGCTCGATAGCCTGATGCCGCAGCGCGTTGAGCGTTCTGTTCCTCGTCGCCTGAAGGAGATAGCCGCGCACTGACTCGGTGACGTCGAGCGACTGCCGGCGTCGCCAGAGCTCGAGCATCACGTCCTGCGCGATTTCCTCGGCCATCGAGCGCTCTCGCAGCATCGCCTCGGCGACGCGCACGAGCAGTGCATAGTTTGCACGAAAGATCGCGTCGAACGCGCTCGTTTCTCCCGCGCGCAGACGCGCCAGGAGCTCACGATCATCAATCGCCGGCGTGCTCGTCACGAGCTTTGTGTATTTTTGAGGACATCCGTTGCTCCGATAAGGGGACACTGAGAGTGGAGTGTCCCTAGCACAAGCCTATGAAGAACACCCCCTCGACACCCGACCAGCCGATTGCCCCCATCGATTGGGAGGCAATTGCGCGCTATCTCTCGGGGGAATCCTCTCCCGCCGACTCGGAGCGGATAGCGCAGTGGCTCGACGAACACGCTTCCGACGCCGAACTGGTGGCCGCGCTCGACAAGGCGATGGCGAGTCTCGTCTTGCGCGACGCATCGGACGTCGACGTCGAGCGCGCGCTGCGGAGCGTCGCTGCCCGGCGTGACAAGCCGATCCCAATCACGGAACGCAAATCGACGCTGAGGCCGGTCAGCCAGCACGTCACCACGACGACCGCATCTTCGTGGCGAATGGTTACCCTGCTGGCTGCAGCCGCAGTTGTCATCCTCGCGGCCCGCGCCGTGCTGGAACGCAGGGGTAGCGCGGTCTCTTCGCCGTCGGGTGCCGGTGGTGTGAGTTCGCGCACGTTTGCAACGGCTGTCGGCAAACGCGAGTCGCTCCGGCTTCCGGATGGTGGTCGAGTGATTCTTGGTCCGAGCAGCCAGTTGACCGTTGCGTCGGGCTATGGCGCAGGCCAGCGAGTGCGAGAGGTCGAATTGCATGGTGAAGCCTACTTCGACGTCGTCCACGACACCACGCGTCCATTCGTGGTGCGCGCGGGAGGCGCAATTATCAGAGATGTCGGCACCAGCTTCGACGTCCTCAACGACAACGGCGCCCGGGTGCGGGTCGTCGTAACCTCGGGATCGGTCTCGCTCCGCGCGGGTGTCGCGAACGACAGCGTCGCCCTCATGGCCGGTGACGTTGGAATGGTTCAGGCCGATGGCCGAGTGTCTGCGCAGCATGGTGCGTCGACCGCGCCCTATCTCGCCTGGATGCGCGACAGCCTGATCTTCCGCGAGGCGAGCATCTCCGAAGTGAGCAGCGGCCTGCGACGCTGGTACGGCGTCGTCCTTCTCGTCGACGACAGCGCACTCGCACGCCAGCACCTAACGATGACATTTGTCGGGGATCCGCTCGCACAGGTCCTGCGCACGATCGGTCTCGAGCTTGGCGCCGATGTCGAGCGTCGTGGTGACACCGCGATCGTCCGTCCTTCCACGCGGAGCACACAACCGCAATGAGCTCGGCGCCGAGTGCGAGAGCGGGACCCTGGCGGGTTCTCGCTCGCGCGACATGCCTTCTTCTTCTCGTCACGCCCGCAGTTTCGCGTGCGGAGCCGGCGTGCGTCGCGCACGCCGGTGCGGCGATGGAGTCGCATCGCTGGCCAGCGCCGCTCGATCGCATGGTGACGTTGCACAATCGCGACCTCGCGTTGCGCGACGCGCTCGATCGCCTTGCGAGCGCCGCGAGGCTTCGCCTCTCGTACTCTTCCGAGCTGCTCACGCTCGATCGCCGTGTTTGCGTCTCCTACGATTCCGTCGCGGCAGGCTCGGTGCTGGCGGACCTCCTCGATGGAAGCGCCGTCGCGCCGGTCGTCGCCGGCGACGATCAGGTGGTACTCGCACCGGTCGCTGCTCCCCATAAGAGTGAGCAGCGCTCCGAGCAGAGCGTCAAGGTCCTCGATCGCGTCGTTGTCACTGGCAGCGCGATCGGCGTGCCGCAGCGTGGGCTCTCATCCGCCGTGACGGTGATCGACCGCTCCGAGCTCGCGTCGCAGCGCGGCGGGACCATTTCGCAGACGCTAAACAGTGCGGTTCCGGGACTCTGGCTCTGGGACGAGGGACCATCCAGCCTGCTCGCCCAGTACGGCAGTCTGCGCGGCGTGAGCTCTTTCCAGGTGAGCTATCCGAAGATCTACATCGACGGAATTCAGGTCGCGAATCCGCTGCTACTCACGGAGCTCAGCCCAGACGCCGTCGAGCGCATCGAGGTCATTCGCGGGCCGCAGGGCGCCGCGCTCTACGGGGCCGATGCGATCGGTGGTGTGATCAACATCATCATGCGCCACGATAGCGGCGATGGCGAGGACGCCGGCGCGCAACTGCGCACGAGCGCCGGCGCCACGCACAGCGCCTACGCGGCGCATCCCGTGCTCGTGCAGGAACACACGCTCGATTTACGTGGCGGGAGTGACCTCAGATCGTCGGCGCTCTCGATCACGTTAGGCAGCGTTGGTTCCTACGTGCCCGACGCGCAGAGCCGGGAAGCGCGCGCCGATGGCGGCTTCCGAATCATTGGCTCGCGGACCGTACTGACCGGTACGGCGCGCCTGTACGCCAAGGACGCAGGCGCTGGCGCGAGCCCGCTCATCGCCGCGCCATCGATGCTGCAGTTCAATCGGTCGGCGATGGAGCAGGAACCCTGGCGTCTGAACGGACAGCACGACTTCGGCGGTCCCCCGCGTGGAATGACGCGAGTCGCCTCGACCAGCTCGCAATCGCTGCGCGAGTATACGTTAGGCACGACGGCGACATTCAACAGTGGCGGCAGATGGACGCAGGCCGTTACGGCCGGTCTCGACGGCTACACGTTGTCAGGCGACGCCTCGGCCGCGCTGACGCCAAATCCGTCGGCAGTCGATTCGGCGTTGCGCGCGGCCCGTGGCAGCGCCAACCGCGCCACGCTCCGCGCGAGCAGTGTCGCGCGTTTTGGATCGAGCGCAGGTACCGCCGCGACGACAACGTTCGCAGCCGAGTACTCCTCGCTCCAACAGATCACGCCCGACGACGGCTGGGCGCCCTCAGGCGAGCAGGCGAGCGATTACACGACGTGGCAGAGCGACGCCGGCGTCGTCGCACAGATCGACGCTTCGTGGCAAAACGCGGTGTTCGCGACGAGCGGCCTGCGTTTGGAGCGAACGCTCGGGCTCGCGGCGACCAACGGACTTCTAACCTTGCCGATGATCGGCGGCGCTGCTGTTCATGACTTCGGCCCAGTAACGACGAAGTTGCGTGCGTCGTACGGGAAGGGAATACGTCCCGCTGGCACCGCGCTTCGTGCTTCGTGGCTCGCTCCTCGGTCGTTGTCGCAACGCAGCCTCGCGCCGGAGGAGCAATCCGGCCTCGAGGTCGGAGTCGACGCGTTCATCGGACGCACCTTTGCGCTTCACCTGACGCGCTTCGATCAGTATGCGTACAACCTGATCCAGCCTGTGGTCATCGCGTCGTCGCTGACCCCGTTGCCGAGCGATGAAAGCTCGATGCGTCTGATGTACGCGCTACAGAATGTCGGTGAGATCACCAATCGCGGCTGGGAGCTCGAGAGTGCCATCGCCAGGGGACCATTGTCGCTGTCAGGCACGGTGTCGCTCGTCGATAGCCGCGTGCGTCAGCTCGCACTCGGTTACAGAGGCGACCTGCAACCGGGCGATCGCATGTTGGGTGTCCCAGCCCTCACGACCGGCCTAACGAGCACCTGGACCGCTCGTCGCTGGTCGGCGTCGCTTACGGCGACGCGGGCGTCCGATTGGTTGAACTACGATGGGCTCGCGCTCGCGTCGGCATTCTCCACCGCGGACCACCCGATTGTTGGTCAGCTGCTGCGCGGCTACTGGCGGTCATACGGCGGCGTGACGCGTATCGATGCCTGGGCATCGCGACAGCTCTTCGGCGGCCTGACGGGCATCCTAGCGGCGCGGAATGTTCTCGACGTCCAGCGCGGTGAGCCGGACAACCTTACGGTGGTGCCGGGCCGGACGCTCACCGCGGGCGTGCAAGCGAAATTTTAGGAGGGCTAGGGGCTAGAGCAAAGGGGCTAGGGATCGTCTCCCTAGCCCCTTTGCTCTAGCTCCTAGCCCCTCGGTTGTTCAGCTGCAAATCAACTTTCCAAACGGCAGCGGCAGCTTGCAGGTCTTCGTCGTTCCGTTCTTCGTGATCACGACCTTCGCGGTGTCCGAGCCGTCGTAAGTGATGACCTCCGTACGCGACTTCGTCACTGGTGGATTGCTACCGAGGGTGAGCGACGCCTGCATGATGCGCGTCACCGTGCCGGCGGTCGGGAACGTCGGGCGATTGTCCATCAACGGAATCACGAGACCCTTGATCGTATCCGCGACCAATCGGGACGAGGTGAACGACGTGCTGTCGGCGGTCTTTCCCGTGGACTCCTCGGTTCCCTTCGACCCGCCGTCCACCGTGCGCTGCGTGCTGCCGGAGACGAGTCCGCCCACCGTACGGCTGCTGCTGTGATCGACCTTGGACGTCACACGACCATCATGTCGCGTCACGGTACCGTCCACCGAGTCGACGACGTTGATGGTGTTCGTCTGGAAGTTCGGGAACGGTTGAACGGTTCCTGAAGCGTCCTTGAAGGCGAACGACCGTTTGATGGTGAGCCCACCTCGCGCGACGGGAGCGCAGGTCACGCGACCATCGGTGCTCGAGAACGTGCAGTTGAACAGAAAGTAGCCGAAGCCGAACGGGCCGCGGTCAAAGCCATGGCCCACGGCGACCCCGCCAAAGAACTCGGGCCCGATCCCACCACCCATCATGTGACCGTCGTCGTCCTTGGCGCTGCGATCGGGCATCCAGGGCTCACCGGAATCGCCACTCGGCGAGAAGCTGTTGTCCGTCGCGCTGTATCCGGCGGGTGTCGAGAGAAAGGCCGCCGTAAGCTCCTGCGCTGCGACTGATGGTGTTGACGACGTCGACGACGTTGAATCAGAACATGCAGCGACAGCGAGGATCGCCGCGGTCGCGGCGACAAGACGGAGGGATAAGCTTTTCATAAGTGTGGTTCTCCGATCAGCGGTGCCCGCGTTGGCCCGGTTGACGACCAAAAAAACGCACGCTGCGAAAGAGCCCGCGCGGGGTCGCAGTCCATGCGTGGTCCGTTTCCTGTTGGGCAGGGTGAATAGCCACGGCGCACGAGAGGCGCCGTGACAATTCTCACACTCGCTGATTTGTTAATGAGTCTTAGCGATCGCCGCTTTACGGTTTCGCGATTCTAGCGCGTTCGCGACGCGCGCGATGTCGAGCGCGGCTTCCCTCGACCACCGCTGCTGGGTCGAGTGCGCCCGCCTTCGCTGGCGACCGTTCTCGTGACCTGTCGGTCGCCTCGCCGGCTCGTCGTCTCGTCCGCGCCTTCTTCAGCCTCCGCGTTGACCGTCGTTTCCGCAATCTGCGTCAGCAGCTCGTTCGCCTTGCCCTCTTCATCGAGTGTCTGCTGAAGCAGCTTTGCGTGGTCGGTGAAGCCAAGCTCCTTCGCATAGGTGCGCACGGTACCGTAGCCGGCCATCTCATAATGCTCCACGTGCTGCGCTTTCGAGATCAGTCCCGCATCGAGCACTTCTTCCGAAGCATCTTCCTCGAGCAGCTCTTTCGCCTCTTCGATCAGGCCCTCCATGCCTTTGCACTTCTTCCCCCCCGCTTTTTCGCCCAGCATCGCGAAGATCTTCTCGAGTCGTTCGACGTGACCTTCGGTCTCGTCCAGATGATCGGAGAATGCCCTCTTCAGCTGAGCATTGCTGGCATTCTTCACCATTTTCGGCAGCGCTTTGACGATCTGCTTTTCGGCGCTGTACAGATCCTTCAACTCCGACACGTACAACTCGTGCAGCGATTCCATCTCCATGTCCGGCCTCCGATGGGTGGGAAACGGGGAACGGCAAGACGCACACCGCAGAGGGACTAGGGGCTCGGGGCTAGGGAATAGGGGCTGGCGCTAGGGTAAAGAGACGAGGGCTATGGCTATAACCCTCGTCCCCATCCCAGCCCCTTTCTCTTGACACCACTTTGGTACCAGTACTAGAGTTCAATCAGGTCGCATTCGGAGCCACTCTATGCGTATCGGGGATTTTGCTGTCGAAGTCGTATCGCGCGGAAAAGGCATCGGCGTTCGCGAGACGGGATCGGGCCACGTGCTCGCTCGGCCGGGGCAGGTATATGCCCTCCGGCTTCGTAATTTCGGCCCTCTTCGCTGCGTCGCGGATGTCAGTGTCGACGGACGCACGGTGACGGCGGGAGGGCTCGTCATCGACGCGTATTGCACGGAGGAGCTCGAGCGTCCGATCACGCCTGACGAGGACGGGCGATTCACCGTGGTCGCGGAGGGCGACGAGCGCGTGTTTGGACCCGATGGTGGCAGAGACAATCCCGACCTCGGGTTGATCGAGGTGCGGTTTCGACGTGAGCTGCCTGGCGGGCCGGAGCGCACGCGCCCGCTGCCACCGACCCTCGGCACTGCCCTTGGCGATCCGGCCCGGCCGTTCCCGGCTCATCCCTCTCGATTCGAACCCGGGACGCTCCGGGGGTTCGGTTCGAGCGACGCTGCGCGGGCACCTAACGGCAACGTGAGACGCATGCTGCTCGGGCGCGAATCCATCATGCGTGAGCCGGTTGAGCCCTCTTCGTTGCCTAACGAACCAGCGTGGGAGGACGTCGAGCGCGCCGCGGGTACTGGACTCACTGGACACTCGAGCCAGCGCTTCACTCCGACGCAGCTCGGACCGCTCGAGCACGAAGCCACGGTCCTTCAGCTCCGCCTCGTGATTGCAACCGCGGAAGCGATCGACGCCGCGCGCTCGCCGGTGGAGTCAATCGCGCCCGTTCGTCCAGCGGCACGGCCTTAGACTGATGTCCGGCGATCGGTCACCCGTGCGCGCGCAGCGCCGTGCGCCGCGACGCCTCGACGCCGGATTGGCGTCGCGAAGCGCGGCGCGAGCCGAGGTCGAGCGTGAGCTCGACGAGTGGCGTGCGCGCGCGGTGCCGGATCCGTCGATGCCGCTCGAGGCGGACGACGTCGCGCGGCTCGTCGGTGATTGCCTAGTTTCCCTCGGACTCGACGAGGCAGCGGCGTCCAACTTCAGTGTGAACACGGTGCACTTCTACCGCCGGAAGGAGATCCTCGACGCTCCGGAGGGACGCACCTCGGCCGCCCGTTACGCACTCCGTCACCTCTGGCAAGCGGTTGGCGCGCGCCTCGCGGGACAGCTCGGGCTCCTCACGCTCGCCGAGGCACGCGACGCGATGAGTGGCCGAAGCGAGACCGTCCTTGTCGGATTCGTTGCCGAGCGAGTGCTCGATGCCCGCGCCCGTCAAGCCGTACGGCGATCGGCGACACCCGTCGTCATGGCGCGCCCGCTCGCGCCGGTCGCGGCGGCGGCGAGCCTAACGACGGCGCGTCCCCTTCCTGGCATCACCAAACGCAGCGCCGGCGCCGAAGCGATTGTCATCGCGCTTCCGGGCAATGCCTGGTGCGTGGTCCCGGCCGTTCACGGTGCCCATCGGTCCGCCGCGGCGGCGCGTGCGCTCGGTCGTGCTCTCACCCACGCGTTGCTTGTCTCCGATGACCCAACAGACTCCTGAGCCCATGTCGACCTTGCATCTGCCGTATATCGTGGAGCGCTCCAACCGTGGTGAGCGGACGTATGACATCTATTCGCGTCTGCTCATGGATCGAATCATCTTCCTCGGTTCGGAGATCAACGACGACGTTGCGAACATCATCATCGCGCAGCTGCTCTTTCTCGAGGCCGACGCGCCAGGGAAGGACATTCAGCTCTACATCAACTCGCCGGGCGGCGACGTCTCCGCCGGTCTCGCCATTTACGACACGATGCAGCACCTGTCCTCTCCCATCTGCACGATTTGCATGGGAATGGCGGCGAGCATGGGTTGCTTTCTCCTCGCAACCGGAAGCAAAGGGAAGCGCAGCGCTCTTCCGCACGCCCGCATCATGATGCATCAGCCATGGGGCGGTACGGCGAAGGGAACCGCCTCGGACATCGAGATCGCGGCAAAGGAGATCATCTACCTGCGCGCGAAGATGTTCGAGTTGCTCGCCAAGCATTCGGGGCAGCCCCTCGAGCGCATCGAGCGCGAGTTCGATCGCGATTACTACATGTCGGCTGAGGAGGCGCGCCGGTACGGGATCATCGATCGCGTCGTCGAGCCAACGAGCGAGGTCGTGGCTCCGGCGAGCGTGATCGAGAAGTCTGCGTAAGGCCTGTCGCCGTCCGTCGGTCTTTCGGGATGACATGAGAGTTCTCGATCGCTAGTTTCGAGTTCATGTACATGCTGCGTGCGGGAAGTGCACTCGCGTTGCTCGTGTTGATCGGCGTCGCCTCGCCATCACCCGTCGACAACGGCCTCGCGCGCACGCCGCCGATGGGCTGGAACAGCTGGAACCACTTCGGCTGCAACGTCAGCGAGAAGCTCATCGAGGAGGAGGCGGATGCTATCGCGGCGAGCGGCATGCGCGACGCTGGCTATCGATACGTCGTCATCGATGATTGCTGGCAAGTGGCGCGCAACGCGCAGGGAGTAATCGTCGCCGACAGCGCGCGCTTTGCGCATGGCATCAAGGCCCTCGCCGACTACGTCCATTCAAAGGGTCTCAAGTTCGGCATCTACACCGACGCGGGAACCTTGACCTGCCAGCGTCGCCCCGGCACGCTCGGGCATGAAGAACAAGACGCGCGTACGTACGCGGCGTGGGGCGTCGATTACGTGAAGGAGGACTGGTGCCATGCGGAACAGCTCGTTGCGCCGACGCAGTATGCGAGGTTCCGCGACGCGCTCGCCCACTCCGGCAGGCAGATTGTGTTCAGTATCTGCGAATGGGGATCGAATCAGCCCTGGGAGTGGGCGCCCACGGTCGGCAATCTCTGGCGCACGACGGACGACATCGAGGACAAATGGCCGTCGATGCTGTCGAACCTCGATCAGGACGGACAGCACGCCTCGGCAGCGCGACCGGGTGCGTGGAACGATCCGGACATGCTCGAGGTCGGGAATGGCGGGATGACGGACGATGAATACCGCGCGCACTTCAGCCTCTGGGCGATCCTCGCCGCACCGTTGATGGCCGGCCACGACGTACGCACGATGTCCCCGGCGACGAAGGAGATTCTGCTCAATCGCGAGGTGATCGCCGTTGATCAGGATTCGTTAGGTAAGCAAGGCATGCTCGTGTGGGAACCGACGCCAGAGCTCCAGGTGTGGTCGAAGCCACTGGCCGACGGCGCGCATGCCGTGGCGCTCCTCAATCGCTCGGCGACGCCCGCCAAGATCACGGCTTACTTGTCACGCGTCGGTTTGCGCACCGATTCTGCGACGGTGAGGGACCTCTGGGCGCATGCCGATCGTGGTCGCGTCCGCCGCGAGTATGCCGTCGAGGTTCCGGCGCACGCCGTCGTCATGGTGAAGATGACGCCGGTGCGTTGAGCGCGGAGCGGGATCGCGCTCGGAGCCACAAGGCCCAGAGGATGAGCGGCGGCACGCCGATCCAGAGCGCCGCGGTGAGCGTGTGGACCGACCCGCTCCAGGTAATTCGCCCCATCTCCTTCACAATGAGGACAAAGGCCCCATCCCCGAAGCTGACGTTGATCTCACCCTTGCCTTTTGGGGCGGTAGCGCGGAGGATGGCCGGTACGGCCGGGCCGACACTCACGAGAACGAGAGCAGTCCAGTAGGCAGCCCAGCTGAGGAACAGCTGAGCGGGACGCCAGCGAGAGAGGGAGAAGAGGCCCATCGGAATCGCGTCGCGAAAGGTTGAATGGCTCTCTCAATGATACGCCGTCGCCGCGCCGTCGTTTCGCGCCCAACCCGTCCGGCTGGTGATTCGCGGATCGGGCTGTACAGTATAGCACTCCATCAACCACCCATCTCACCAATCCCCAGATGCGGCTCCGTTCATTGCTCGCTCTCTCGATACTCCTGGGCGCCAGCTCGCCTGTTCGCGCGCAAGACGCCGAGAAAAGTGCCATACTGGCCACGGTTCAGAAGGTGTTTACCGCCATGCGGACGCGAGACACCGCGCTTTTGCGTCAGGCCTTCGATACGAGCGCGCGGCTCGTCGGCGTTGCGGCGAGAAGCAACCCACCGGCCGTCCGCCTAACGCCTCCCGAGCGTTTCGGCGCCTCGATCGCCTCCGCGCCTGCGGGAGACGTCTGGAACGAACGCATCTGGGATCCGGAGGTGCGCATCGACGGCGACGTCGCGCAAGTCTGGGCCTATTACACCTTCCATCGCAACGACGCCTTCAGTCACTGCGGCGTCGACGCGTTCATGCTCCTCAAGGTCGGCGGCGAATGGAAGATTACGCAGCTCGCCGACTCGCGGCGCACGACGGGATGTACGCATGTGAACGACTAGGGCCTAGAGTCTAGGGCTAAAGAGGCAAACCCTACTCCCTAGCCCCTAGCCCCTTCTCGGGTCAGTGCGCTTCACCCATTCCTGTGCCGCCGCGGGGCTTGCGAAGCAAGAGAATCGCGGGAGTGGTGAGCAGGAAGCTCTTCAGGATGAGCATCCACGTATCGTTGTAGCTGAGCATCAGCGCCTGCGCCGTGAGCGCCTGGTCGACGGCGGCGTACGCCGCGGCCTGAGCTTTGACGTACGAGAAGCCCAACGCTATGAAGTGCGACAGCGCGCCCTGGAATCGCTCGATGAACGCGGGGTTCGCCGCATACGTGTTCGCGACGAGATCGGCGCGGTGGAGCGCCGTGCGACCCTGCAGGTAGGTCGTAATGATCGCGATGCCAAAGGAGCCACCCAGCTGGCGCGCCAGGTTGATCATGCCAGATGCCTGCTGCGCTTCGCTCGGCTTGAGGTTCGCGTACGCGACGTTGTTGATCGGCGTGAAGAGGAAGCCCAGCCCGATACCGCGAATGATCAGCGGATAGCGCGCGTCCGCTTCACCGGCGACTGTCGTTAGGTGGCCGAGTTGCCACATCGAGTACACGAAGATGGCGACGCCGATATAGATCAGGATTCTCGCGTCGACGAGCGGCCGTGCGCCGTTCAGGAGACGTCCGCAAACGATCGCGGTGCAGGCCGTCGCGATACCACCTGGCATCAACGTCAGCCCCGTCTCGGTCGGCGTGAAATGGAGAAGGTTCTGCGTGAACAGCGGGTAGAGAAAGACGCCGCCGTACAGGCCAAAGCCCATCGTCACGAACAGGAAGATCGAGCCCGCAAGATCGCGGTTCTTGAGGATCCGGAAGTTCACGACCGGATGTTCGTTTCGGGGCGATAGCTCCCACCACAGCATGGCTGTCAACGCCATGCCGGCAACGAGGCTCAATCGAATGATCAGCGCGTCGTTGAACCAATCCTTCTCCCGACCTTCCTCGAGCACGTACTGGAGCGACGCGAGCCCGACGGTCAGCAAACTGATACCGACCCAATCGATCGGACCGCTTCGTCGCTTCGCGTGCGGTGGGTCGTGCAGAAAGCTCGTGACGAGAAAGACCGCGACGATGCCGATCGGAATGTTGATGAAAAAGCACCAGCCCCAGTGATAGTTGTCGGTGATCCAGCCGCCGAGCGTCGGCCCGAGGGTTGGCGCCACGATGATCCCCATGATGAAGATCGCTTGCACCAAGCCCTGCTGCTCGCGCGGAAAGATCTGACGCAGCGTTGCCTGCGCCGTCGAGAGAAGGGCGGCGCCCCCGGCGCCCTGAACCACGCGCCACAATATGAGCTCGCCAAGACTGCTCGATGTGCCGCAGAGAAAAGACGCGACGACGAAGAGCATGATGGAGAAGGCGAGGTAGTTCTTCCGTCCGAACGTTGCCGTGAAAAAGGCGGTCATCGGCAGCACGACGACGTTGGAGAGGATATAGCCAGTGCTCACCCACGCGATCTCCTGGATCGTCGCGCCGAGATTACCCGCCATTTGCGGGAGGGCGACGTTGATGATCGTCGTGTCGAGCACTTCCATGATCGCCGCCGTGATCAGGCCGAGGAGGATCAGCCAGCGATACTCCTCGATCTCCGAATCGGCCTGGGCCGGTCGCG
Source organism: Gemmatimonadaceae bacterium (assembly GCA_036496605.1). NCBI lineage: Bacteria > Pseudomonadati > Gemmatimonadota > Gemmatimonadia > Gemmatimonadales > Gemmatimonadaceae > Gemmatimonadaceae bacterium. The sequence goes on from DASXKV010000018.1 coordinate 129,063, forward strand.
GTGGCGATGCGGCGGGCGTGCCGTCACGTATCGCTTCGGTGGACACTTGTGTCAGTGGCTCGATTGCAGACTCTGGATTCTAGTGCCCGAGGCAAGTCTGCGAGGCCTAACGACCGACCTATTCCGGCGGGTGGTCGCGCCCGGTCGTCAGCGCGGCGTTCGTGCGCGCCTCCTTGACCATCTGCAGGGCGTGCTGCAGTTGTTCCCCCGACAGCACCTCGTACGCGTCCTGCTCGGCGCTGTGCATGTTCGATCGCAGCGTGTCGAGCGTGCGCTCGACGTTGGGGTCGCCCGGCTCAGGCAGGTCACCCTTCGAGCGCATTGGTTCGGCGCGCTGGCGCTTGGCCTCTCCGAGCGAGTCGAGCTCGCGCATCAACGGCGCATTCAGCGAATCAAGTCGGCGTTTGATCACCGCGACGCGGGCCAGCTGCTCAGTGGTGAGGGATAGATCCCTCGCGTGGGCGATGATGATGTTGACGCCGTTGGCGAGACGCAGCTCGAGCGCTGGGCCGATTTCCTTCATGCTGGGATCGTCGCGGCCTGGTGACCTGCCGACTCCCATGCGACTGCCGCCACCGGGTAACTGCGCGCCGGCGGCCGCGCTGGACACGAGCACCAGCGCGGTCGCGATGGACAATGCCGAATGTCTCATGCCACTAAGATTACTCCGCGCGCATGGCGATGATGGGATCCACGCCAGCGGCCCGACGTGCGGGGAGATAGCTCGCCAGACATGCGACGAGCACGAACACCGTTGCTACTCCCACAAAGGTCAAAGGGTCCGCCGGGGCAACGCCAAAGAGCATCGTCGCGATGAGTCGGGTCAGAACGAATGCGCCGGCAATCCCGATGAGGATGCCGAACAGCGTGAGCGTCAATCCCTGCCCGATAACGAGGCGAACCACACGCTCACTCTGGGCTCCGAGGGCAATGCGAATGCCGAGCTCGCGGGTCCGCTGGCTCACTGCGTATGAGATCACGCCATAGATGCCTAACGCGGCGATCAGCAGTGCGATACCGGCGAAGGAGCCGAGGAGGATTGCGTAGAACCGCGGCTGCGCTACGGAATCGGACACGACGTCGGTCATCGTCTTGACGTCGAAAACGGGCAGGTCGCCATCCACTTCCTTGATGGCCGCGCGCGTGCCGTTGATGGTGAGCGACGGCGAGACCGTGGCGCGAACCAGCACGCTCAGATCACCGATCGGTCCCTGGTCGAACGGCACGTAGACCGTCGAGGGCGCGGCTTCATTCGCACCGAACGATTTCACGTCCCCCGCGATGCCGACGATCTCGCCGCCCGCCGTGACCGTGTCGGCCTTGTTCGCCGAGCGCTGGCGTCCCCAGCCGAGCACGATGTGCTTGCCGAGCGCGTTCTCGTTAGGATAGAACTGTTTCACGAATGCCTCGCTGACGACGACTGCTTGCGGCGCGTTAGGCAGGTCGGTGGCTTGCAAGCCACGACCGGCAACGATCGGAATTCGGAGCGTCGAGAAGAAAGCGGGCGTGACGACGCGGACATCCGCGACCAGGCGTTTATCGGGCGTGCTTGGCGGCCGATCGGTGCGCTCGAACGTGATGCGCATTCCGTCCTCCGAGAGCGGGCGGCCGAATGCCACCGCCGCGGATTGCACCTCGGGTAACTGTCGCACGCGCTCGAGAAGCTGATCGACGAAATTGATCGCTTGCTGATCCCATGGGTACTTCGTATTCGGCAGGGACACGCTCATCGTCACGACATTCTCGGGGCGGTAGCCGGGATTTACGTTCGTCAGCGCGACGAAGCTTCGCGCGAGCAGCCCGGCACCGATGAGAAGAATGACCGCGAGCGCCATCTCGGCGACAACGAGGGCCCCGCGCGTACGGCGCGTACCGCGTCGCCCGCTCGAACCGCGTGTGCTCTCCTTGAGCATTTGCCCAACGTTGGTCTTCGCGGCATGGAGTGCGGGGGCGAGGCCGAAGAGCAAACCCGCGACGATCGCGACGACGACGCTGAAGATGAGAACACGTGCGTCGATCGTCACGTTTGCGAGCCGCGGTACGCCGCGCGGACCGAAGGTCTTCACGCCGTCGACGGCCCAGGCGGCGAGCGCCGTCCCGACGACAGCGCCACCCAGCGCGAGGAGCATGCTCTCCGTCACGAGCTGACGCACGAGCTGGCGCTGGCCAGCGCCTAACGCAGTGCGGACCGCGATCTCGGTCTCGCGCGTCGACGCGCGTACGAGCAGCAGATTGGCGACGTTCGCGCACGCGATCAGGAGCACGAAGCCGACACCGGCGAGCATGACGACGAGCGCCGGGCGTACGTTCCCGACGATCGCCTCGCGCAACGGAATCACGGTCGCTCCGAAATTCGCGTTACTCTCGGGATATTGTTGCGCCAGGCGTCGCGCGATCTGCGAGAGCTCGAGCGCGGCACGCTCGACCGTCGCGGTCGGAGCGAGCCGTCCGACGCCGCGCAGGAAATGCGCACCGCGATTGGACGGGTCGTCCTCGCCATTCTCGGGAATCAACGGAAGCCAGACGTCGTTGTCCCGTGGAATGTCGATGCGGGGAACGACGCCGAGCACCGTGTGCGGCCGGCCGTCGATGATCAACTGCCGTCCGATGACGGCGGGGTCGCTTCCAAAGTGAGATCGCCACAGCGCCTCGGAGAGCACGACGGTGAAGGCCGCAGCCTTTGCGTCGTCACCGCGAACGAAGCCGCGACCGAGGAGTGGCGAGATACCGAGGATGTCGAAGAAGTTGGCGTTAACGCGAGCGCCGGTGAGCCGAATGGGATCGCCGTCCGTCGCCGTGAGATTGTGGGTGCCGCCATCGATGCCCGACATGGCCGACACGAGCCTGCTGTCCGCGCGATAGTCTGTGAAATCCGGCAACGACATCGGATTTCGCTGTCCATCGCGCCCGACGGAGGAGACCGACACGACACGCGATGGGTCACGCAGTGGGAGCGGCTCGAGCAGAACGCCATTGACGATGCTGAACACGGCGGTCGTCGCGCCGATGGCCAGCGACAGCGTGCCGACGACGATGGTGGTGAAGCCAGGCGTGCGCATCAGCTTGCGCGTCGAATAGCGAATGTCGCGGAGCAGGGTGTCCACGTGGAGGTTGGTGGAATTGTGCGTCGAGCGTGGAGCGAAGAGGGCGGAGCTAGAGTGTGGAAAGTAGAGGGTGATATGGAACAGCCGTGCCGTCGCCAAGGTTGTCCAACTACCGTGACCACAACGGCTTGGTTTCTCACCCAAGGCGCTCGACGTTCGCTTGTGGGATCGGCGGTCCCGAAAACGGACGCTGGAGTCCAGGCAAGAAGCAGCTTCCGGCTGTCTCCGAATGACGGCTGTTGACGCCAACCGAGGATGTAGACATCATACACCCATACGGGTGTAGTTTCTCTACACCCTTCGCCCCTAGCCCCTTTCTCTCGATGCCTCTTTCACGGATCGAGCTTCTTCAGGGCACGCTCGACATGATCGTGCTGCAGACCCTCCGTTGGGGGCCGCGACACGGATACGGACTCGTGCAAATGATCCGCACGAACTCGCGCGGCGTGCTTCAGGTGGACACTGGTTCGCTCTATCCCGCGCTGCATCGGCTCGAGCGAGAAGGTTCGATCGCGGCATCGTGGGAGATTTCCGAGAACCGCCAGCGCGTGCGCGTGTATCGCCTAACGCCGTCCGGTAAGAAGCGGCTCGCCGCGGAACGATCGAAATGGGAGCAGCTGTCGGAGGCCATCAGCGGCATCTTCGTGCCGCCGCCGCAGGAGGAGACATGAGTCCATTCTGGCGCAGCCACGATCGACGCAACGAGGACCTGAACGACGAGATTCGCGCCCACCTCGAGATGGCGACGCGCGATCGCATCGCGCGCGGCGAGTCACCCGAGGAGGCCGCACGCAACGCGCGCCGCGAGTTCGGCGACGTCACGACGGTTCGCGAGGTCACCGGCGATATGTGGTCTGGACAGTCGCTCGATCGACTCATGCAGGACTTGCGCTGGGCGATACGCAGCGTGACGCGCGCCCCCGGCTTCGCGCTCGTCGCCATTCTCACGCTCGCGTTAGGCATCGGCGCGAATACGGCGATCTTCAGCGTCGTCAACGGCGTCTTGCTCGAGCCGCTGCCATTCCCTCATTCCAACCAGCTGGTCTTCATCACCAGTCAGTTCCCCACACTCGGCTTCGACCAGTTTCCCGTCGACGCGGCCGAGTACCTGGAGTTCCACGAGCGAAACCGCTCCTTCTCCGACGTCGGCGCGTATGTCACCAGTGCGGTGAACATCGGCGCGGCAGGGCAGCCGCCGGCGCGCGTCAACTCGGGCATCGCCACCGCGAGTCTCTTTCATACATTGGGCGTCTCACCGCGAATGGGCCGTGCCTTCACGGACGAAGAGACACGGCCCAACGCCGCCCCGGTTGCCGTGCTCTCGTCCGAGCTCTGGCAGAGCACGTTCGCCGGTGAGCGCGACATCGTCGGCCGACAGATCGACGTCGACGGCGTGAAGACGACGGTCGTTGGTGTGATGCCACCCGGATTCGATGTCCACGATCAGAATGTCAAGATCTGGCTGCCGCTGACGCTAGATCCAGCGCAGCGACAGCAGTATCGCGGCGGCCACTTCCTGCTGCTCATCGGCCGTCTCGCGTCTAACGTGACGCTCGCGCGGGCCAGAGTGGAGTTGCAGTCGCTCCTCGCGCAATGGCCGGCGCAGGATGGCGCCGATCCAAACGCGGCACCCGGCGCGCCGGGATTTGTTCACACGCCGACGACGACAAAGCACCGTCTGCGCTACGACGACCTGCAGAAGGACGTGGTCGGAAGCATCGGCACGGCGCTCGTCGTGCTCCAGGCGGCTGTCGGCCTCGTACTGCTCATCGCGTGCGCGAACATGGCGAATCTCATGCTCATGCGTGCCGAGACCCGGCACAAGGAGCTCGCGGTTCGCGCCGCGTTAGGCGCGGGGCGTGGGCGGCTGATGCGGCAGTTCGTGACGGAGAGCCTCGTCTTCTCGCTCGCGGGCGGTCTCGCTGGTCTCGCGCTCGCCTACTGGGGAGTCCACGCTCTCGTCGCTGCCAACGCCGGAAGCATCCCGCGCGCGTCATCGGTCGCGCTGGATGGTCGAGTGTTGCTCTTCACGTTGCTGCTCTCGATCACGACCGGTTTGCTATTCGGCCTCGCGCCGCTGCTGCATCTGAGCACGCGCAGCATCGGCCTGACGCTACGCGACGCGGGGAGTCGCACGACAGCGGCCGCATCGCGCAATCGCGTTCGCCGGGGACTCGTCGTCGCGGAAATGGCTTTCGCCGTTATGCTCGTGGTCGGCGCGGGGCTATTGCTGCGCAGCTTCTGGAACCTGATGCGGGTCGATTCTGGTTTCGATCACTCGCATCTCACGACCTTCGGCGTCGTGCTTCCGTTGGCGACGTATCGAGACAGCACTCGGCCCGTCGCCTTCTTCAACGATCTGACGGGGCGGCTCGGGGCAGTGCCGGGTGTGCAATCCGTGGCGGCGATGAGTGGGCTGCCACCGCGGCGGCAGGTGAATGCCAATGATACGAGCATCGAGGGATACGTCCCGACGCCGAACGGTCCGGCGCAGAACGTCGACTACTACCAGTATGTGACGTCGAATTACGTCTCGACGATGGGCATTCCGGTCGTCGCTGGCCGCGCATTCGGGCCATCCGACGGGCCGCTCTCGACGCCCGTGGTGATGATCAACCAGACGATGGCGAAGCTCTTTTACGAGAACACCAGCCCAGTAGGTCGACGCGTTCAGCCTGGTGGGTCGAAGGTGTGGTTCACGATCGTCGGCGTCTTGAAAGACGTGAAGCAGGGCGGGGTCGACTCCCGCACGGGAACGGAGCTCTACTTCGATTACGAGCAGCAGCCGGCGACGCGAGGTTTTGCTCCGCTCAATATGAACGTCGTCATTCGGTCGCCGCTCGAGCCGGCGGCGCTGGCGACGACGGTGCGCCGCACCGTCAACGCGCTCGATCCAACGCTCCCGATCGTGAGCTTCCGCAGCATGGACGACGTGTTCTCCGATTCGGTGAGTCGGCCGCGGTTCCTCGCCCAATTGTTAGGCATCTTCGCCGTGGTGGCCCTCGCGCTCGCCGCAATCGGCACGTACGGCGTGCTCGCCTACTCCGTTGCCGTTCGCCGACGCGAGTTGGGTATCCGAATGGCGCTTGGCTCCAGCCAGCAGGGTTTGCTCTCGCTCGTGCTGCGGCAGGGCATGGCGCTCGCCGCGCTTGGTCTTGTCGCTGGCTTGTTAGGCGCGCTGGCGGTGACGCGTCTCGCGTCGTCGCTGCTCTTCGGCGTCAAGCCGGCAGATCCGCTGACGTTCATCGGCGTCGCCGTATTCATGATGGTCGTCGCCTTCCTCGCGTGCCTGGTGCCGGCACGTCGAGCGACGCGGGTGGACCCACTCGTGGCACTCAAAGCCGAGTAAGAGGGGCTAGGGTATTTGGAGCATAGAGACTAGGGAACGACGCCCTAGCCCCTATGCTCTAGCCGCTGGCCCTCGGCTCGTTCACCAGCTCCAGTCGCCGAACGGCGAGAACGGTTGTGCCGCCTGCCAGCCCATCGCACTACTGCGTAGCGCGCTTTGCATCCGGCGCGTCGACGCGGCGCTATGCTGGCCATAGATGACCGACGACTCCGTCCCGTAGCCGAGCTCACGCCCATTCTCGCGAGCGCGGAGGGGAACGTGGAAGCAGCCGCCCAGGGCGGCAGCCGCCGCGACGGCGATGAGAGTCTTAGCAACCGACAGTGCCCGTGCGTCACGCATCCCGACCTCCGCGTTTGGATTTGTATACAAGGTCTCTCTCACAGGTGCCTTTTCGCAAGATCCCGAGACCTCCAAATGAAGACACCCATCTCCATGGCTGACCCCTAATCCATCGCCGAACGTGAGCGAGCACGAGCGCCGCGGACCATCTACGCCATTCTGACCGGCGATCTCGGGTTTTGTGCTGCGGTGCTCGATCGGGGAGTGGGCAGCCGTGCGCTATCTTGTGCACCGATGAGTGACATCGTCTTTCACGATCCTCCGCGCTTTCCGCGCGGATTTCGCTGCGCCAGCCGATTGGCTGGGCTCAAGAACGAGGGAAAAGATCTCGCCCTGTTCGTCAGCGACGTCGATGCCGCCGCGGCGGCGATATTCACGCGCAATCACTTTCCTGGCGCGCCGGTAATCGTCGGACGGGAAACGATCCGCGGCGGGCGGCTGCGCGGCGTGGTCGTAAACAGCAAGGTGAGCAACGTCGCGACCGGCGAGGGCGGGCTGGCAGACGTCCATCGCATGGCGACCGCGGCGGCGTCGGAGATCGGAACGTCGGGAGATCGCATGCTCGTGAGCTCCACCGGCGTCATAGGTGTTCGCCTGCCGATCGAAAAAATCGAGGCAGGGCTACGCGGCATGGCCTCCGAACTTCAGCACGATCCGCTCGTCGGGGCGGCCGGGATCATGACGACGGACACGCATCCCAAGGCTCTCTCGGCGAGCGTTGGCGGTTCGACGATCACGTGGGTCGCGAAGGGCTCGGGAATGATCGAGCCGGCGATGGCAACGATGCTGTCGTACATCTTCACCGACGCGCGGCTCGAGGCGGCAACGCTGCATCGGATGCTCGTCGAGGCGGCCCAGCTGTCGTTCAACATGCTCTCGGTCGACACCGACACCAGCACTTCCGATACCTGTGCGATCCTCGCGAATGGCCTCGCCGGCGAGGTATCGGAGCGCACATTTCAGGAAACGCTAAACACCGGCAGTATCCGCATGACCGAGATCCTCGCGCGCGATGGCGAAGGCGCAACGCATCTTCTTCGCGCCACGGTGCGGGGAGCAGCAACCGAGAGCGACGCACGCCGAGTGGCAAAATCCCTCGTGAATTCACCGCTGGTGAAGACGATGGTGCACGGTGCGGACCCGAATGTCGGCCGGCTCTTGATGGCCGTCGGCAAATGCTTCGATTGTACGATTCGTCCGGGGGCCACCGACGCGTGGATCAACGGACATCAGGTCGTGCGAGGCGGCTCGCGACTCGACTTCGATGACGCGATTGTGCGGACGGCACTTCGCGAGGAAGTTGTCGATCTCGAGGTGTCGCTGGGCGTGGGCGCCGCGAGCGCTCGCGCGTACGGGTGCGACCTAACGAAGGGGTACATCGAGGAGAATGCCGCGTACTATTCGAGCTGAAGCTGCCTTGACAAGCAGGCTGTCCGACACTCAACTGCTCACTTCTTCCGCCATGCGCACAATCCTTCTCGCGTCAGCGCTGCTGAGCATCGGGTCTCTCGCCGCGGCACAAGGACCAGCACTCGTGGTCCTCAACAAAGCAGAAGCCACGGCGTCGATCATCTCTCTTGCCGACGGACGGACGATCGCGACGATGCCCGTCGGTGACGGGCCGCATGAAATCGCGATCTCGCCGGATGGCCAGTGGGCGGTCGCGGCGAACTACGGTGGGCGGACGGCGGGGAATTCGCTCACGGTGCTCGATCTGCGCCATCGAAAAGCGGTGCGCACGATCGACCTCGGCCCGTATGCTCGTCCGCACGGCATCGCGTGGATGCCGGACGGAAAGCGCGTTGTCGTGACGTCGGAGCAAGCCAAGGCCCTGGTCATCGTGGACGTGCCTAATGGCAAAATCGATCGCGCCATCGAGACCGGACAACCTGGTCATCTCATGACGCTCGCCAAGGACGGACGTCGAGCGTGGACGGCGAACATTCAGTCGGGAAGTGTATCTCTCGTGGACCTCGACAAGGGCACCGTGATCAGGACGGTCGTCACCGGCCGTGGCCCCGAAGGTCACGACGTGTCGCCAAATGGGCGGGAGCTGTGGGCCGCCGATCGCACGCTGAATCGCATCACCGTACTCGACGCGAACACGCTCGATTCGATCGCCAGCATGCCGACCGGTGAGTTTCCGAACCGGCTACACTTCACGCCCGACGGGCGATGGGTCCTTGTCTCGAACATCCGCTCGGGCACCGTCGACGTCATCGATGCCGTGTCGAAGCGGACCGTCGATCACATCACCTTCACGTTCGACTCGACGAAGGCGAATCCGACGATGCTGGGCGCGATGGGACAGACGCCGCAGCCGGAGGGCATCCTCATCGCGCCCGATGGGAAGCGCGCATGGGTCGCGCTTTCGGCGATGAATCGCATCGCCGAGGTCGACATCGCGAACCGACGGGTACTGCGGTACCTAACAACCGGCCAGGAGCCGGACGGCATGGGCTACGTTGCGGCGCTACCCTAACGACTACAGGTAGCGAGCGACGGCCATTGCCGACGCGGACAGCAGCAGCAGCCACGCGGAGATCGTGAGCGCGCGCGCCAGCCTGGCTTGCAGCGGTCCCGTCTGCGCAACCAGCTCCGCCGGAGGCGCTCCGCCGCCGCGTTGGGATTCCATCTGCTGAGCGAGATCGCCCAGCTTGCGCGCCGCGCGGCGGCCCATGGCGCCGTCGACACCAGCCGCGATGATCGCGAGCAGCGCACCAACCCCGAGCGCCATTCCCATCGGTGAACGCCCGAAGCCAGCGCCACCGGCGCGCGAATCCATCGCGAAGAGAACCAGGCCCGCAAGGATTGCCAGCGCCATGGAGATGTTGATCCATCGCTGGAGGCGTTGTTGTCGCATGAGTTGCGACATCAGCGGCCCCGCGCTCGGTCCGACGGCGCGAATCGCAGGGATGAGAAAGCCGGCGAGGACGAGAGTAGAGCCGACCCAGAAGATGCCGGCGACGATGTGCACGAGGCGCAGGAGCGCCATGAGAGGTCCGGACATGTGCTCAACTATACACTGCCAGAGCGTCGACCGCAGCACGTTCCTCGGCTGACAGCTTCCAATCAGCGGCGGCCGCGTTGGCTCGTATTTGCTCCGGCTTCGTTGCACCGGCGATGACCGAGGAGACCATCGGATGCGCGAGGAGCCAGGCGAACGACAGCTCGAGCAGCGTGTGCTTTCTACTCTCGGCGAAGTGAACGAGCTCCTCGACGATGGAGAGATTCTCATCGGAGAGCGTGTCGTTTCCTTCGGCGAGCCGAGTGCCCTTCGGCACGGGTCTATCCTTCCGATACTTCCCGGTCAACAACCCGCTGGCGAGTGGAAAGTACGGAATGAACGCGAGACCCCGTCGCTCGCATTCGGGGAGCACATCGGCCTCCGGTTCGCGGTGGATGAGACTGTACTCATTTTGTACACTCACAGAACGAGCATGTCCCGGCTGCACTGCGTGCTCTGCCTCGCGAATCTGATCGACGGAGAAGTTCGAGCAGCCAACCTCGCGCACCTTGCCGGCGCGAACCAATTCGTCGAGGGCACCGAGGGTCTCGGCGATCGGAGTCGTCGAATCGGGAGAGTGGAGCTGAAAGAGATCGATGTAGTCGGTGCCGAGTCGCTGCAGGCTCGCGTCAGCAGCGCGTCGAACGTTCGCTGGTTGGCCCCGCCGATCGCGCGGCGCGCTCTTGTGGCCGAACTTCGTCGCGATGATGGCGTCGCGGCGTCTCACTCGTAATGCACGGCCGAGGTATTGCTCGCTGAGGCCATCGCCGTACAACTCCGCGGTATCGAAGAATGTGACGCCGGCGTCGAGCGCCGCGTGCACAACGCGGGCTGTGGCATCGGCGTCGAGACGGCGACCGAAGTTGTTGCCGCCAAGACCGACGATCGAGACTTCGAGCGATCCGATGTGTCTTCGTTGCATGCGAGTGAGCGCTTCGCGAGAGGGAGTGGTCAATTTGGCGAATTTCTCGTGTCGAGCGGCATGGTGCATTCCGCGGGTGTGGCGCAGGTCACGATGAGCGAGTGAATTTCACGGTCGCGGCCGCTCGGGTCGCGGCTCGAATCGGGGCGCGATATCTACGATCAGTACGCTTCTTGCTCAACCGAGCCTCCGCTGTGTACCGGCGTCGTTGAGGACGACCGGCCATTTCAACGGACCCTGGAGGAACCCCCATGCCCACGACACTCGGGCGTCAGTGCATCAGCGCGCTCGCGGCCGCGACGCTACTCGTTGCCTGCAAGCCGAAAAGTGCAACGACAGACACCACGTCAGCGGCCGGAGCGGTCGCAACGGGATCGGACTCGGCGAATCGCGCGCGAATGGACAGCACCAATGCGAATGCGACTCCGAATGCGAACGCGAATGGCGGATGGACGGACGGTCAGATCCTCGCCTTTGCCACGGCGGCGAACAAGGGCGAGATCGCCGAAGGGAAGCTCGCCGAGACGAAGGCGACCAACGCGAAGGTGAAGTCTTTTGGTCGGCTGATGGTGTCCGATCACACGGCGATGCTCCACGAGGGCACCTCGTTCGCGAAGAAGAACAACATCACGGCCGATTCGACGAAGAACGACGTCATCGATTTACAGAAGAATGCGCTCGACGAGATGAAGGATCTTCAGACGAAGCCGAAGGGCAACGACTGGGATAAGGACTTCATCGACAAGGAAATCGATGGCCACAAGGCGGTGCTCGACAAGCTGCAACAGGCGCAGAACGCCACGACCAATCCGCAGCTGAAGGACATGCTCACCAAGGCGACAGCCAAAGTGCAGGATCACTTGACGAAGGCACAGGCGATCAAGGATTCGACGCTGAAGAGCTGAACAAGGGGCTAGAGTCTAGGGGTTGGGGGCTAGGGTGTTCGACCTTGCCCCTAGCCCCTCTGCTTATTCTGGATCCATTCAATCGCCGCCTTCGCCACGTCGGGCGGCACCGTGTGCGGACCGACGAACTCCTTGAGCTCGACCACGTAGCCCGCGTTCGTTAGGCGGGTCGCGAGGCGGCGGCCACAACCGTCGATCGGAAGAATGCGATCGTTCGTGCCGTGCGAGATGAATACGAGGGGGTGTCCGACCTGCGCCGCGGGCGCGAGGATACAGGGCGAGAAGGCGATCACGCGCGAGAACAGGTCGCCATTCGTGATACCTAACGACAAGGCGTACGACGCGCCGTCGGAAAAGCCCTCGATGACGACGCGCGACGGATCGATGGCGCACTGCTCGAAGACGTGCCCGAGCGCGCGATCGATGAACGCCACATCGACGCTGTACGGTCCGTAGAGAAAATCCCACGTGCGGCCCCGCGAGTCGGGCGCGACGAGCACGACCCCAGCGGCGTCGGCGAGCGGCAGAAACGGAGCGATGCCGATCTCCGCCGATTGCCCGGCGCCATGGAGCATGAGTACGAGCGGCGCGGGCCTACTGGGATTGTACCTCTCGGGGACATACACGATGCCATCGCGGCCCGAGGCGAGACCTAACGAGCTGCGACCGATCACGGGGGACAGGCGTGGCCTGCCGGGTCGAGCCGTCAGCCGCCCGGGCGCTTGTCGCGGGGCATCCGTGGCCGGTGTCGAGCGACAACCGTCGATGACGACCCCAGCGAGCGCAATCGCGAGGCGGAGCGCATCGCGTCGCGTCATGGTGCGGTCGGCGAATGACAGGTCGTCGTCGTTAGGCGCTGGGGTGTCCCGGATCATCGTCGCGAAGCTACCGCGCTGCGAGGCGCTGTCCACCTGCCTGTGACGAAGCGACGCCTCCCAGTGCCGAACGCCCCCCATGGGAACGTTCGCCAGCTTCGCTCAATCGCGAAGGGCCGTCGAAGGATCGAGTCGCGCCGCCCGGCGTGCGGGGATCCAGCTCGCGGTGAGCGCCGCGAGTCCGAGCAGGGCTGCGACGATGCCGAACGTCAGCGGGTCGGACGGTGCGACATCGAACAGCAGCGCGCCGAGCGCACGCGTCGCCGCGAACGCCGCAAGCAATCCCAGTCCGACACCCGTTAACGCGAGGCGAACGCCCTGCCTAACGATCAAGCGCAACACTTCGCTCTGCTCGGCGCCGAGCGCAACGCGAATGCCGATCTCACGCGTGCGCTGCTTGACGCCGAACGCCACGACCCCGTAGACGCCCACTGCCGCGAGCACGAGCGCCGATGCCGCGAAGAGCGCCAGGAGGACCGAGCTGAATTGTGCCTGCGCCGAGGCATCGTCAACACGCGACGCGAGGGTGCGCACGTCGTATACGGGCGCCGCAGGAACCAAGTCGCCAATCAGCGATCGCGCCGGCCTGGCGAGCGTCGTTGGATCCGCAACGGTGCGAAGGTAGACGATCGCGGATGGACGCGGTGCTTGATAGTAGGAGACGTACGCATCGAACGCGGGCACCGAATCGATCGTATGAAATCGCACATCGCCGACGACGCCAACGACGTACGCGGTGTCGAATCCACCCATGCCGATGCCGACTATCTTGCCGATCGGCGACTCGTTAGGCCAGAGGCGACGCGCCGCCGTGGCGTTCACGAGAAGAGCCTTGCGGGCGCCGCGGCCATCGGCGTCGGTGAAGACGCGCCCGGCAAAAAGCGGGACGCGCATCACCTTGAACCAGTCCGGTGTTACCCAATGGACTCCGATCTGAGGCTCCTTTCCTGTGATTTCTTTCGCTCGGCCGCCGAGCCAGATCACGGTGCTGTTGCAGCCTCCCGCGAGGGGCGGGCAGTCACCGAGCGCGACCGACTCGACGCCAGGCAACGCGCGGAGGCTGGCAAGGAGGGATTGATAGAGTGCCGGCAACGAGTCGGTCGCGTTGCCGTGCGCGGGGCTATTCATGCGCAGGGTTAACACCCGGCGCGCATCGAAGCCCGGATCGACGCCAGTGAGCTTCGCGAAACTGCGGATCATGACACCCGAGCCGGCGAGTAGGACGAGCGCGAGCGCAAGCTCGAGCACGACGAGACAGTTGCGTGTTGTTAGGCGTCGAAACAGTCCGCCACGCACCGGCGGCTCGGCCGACCCTTCCTTCAGCGCGTCGGTCAACGATGGCCGCGTTGCCTGCAACGCGGGCACCAGACCGAACAGCAAACCGGTCATCACGGCGACCGTGCCCGCGAAGGCCAACCCGCGCCAGTCGAGCCGAATCGTGCTGAAGTTGACCGCACCGAGGCCGGCGAGGCGATGCGGGCCAAGCGCTCGCTCTGGGCTCAAGGTCGATAGCAGGTGCGCGCCCCACCAGGCGACGCCGACGCTCGCCACCGCCCCGAGCGTCGAGAGCACAACACTCTCGGTGAGAAGTTGCCTGACGAGACGCCGCCGCGACGCGCCAATCGCCAATCGCACGGCGATCTCACGCTGCCGTGTCGACGCGCGCACGAGGAAGAGGTTCGCGAGATTGGCACACGCAACGAGAAGGACGAACCCGACGGCACCGAGCAGCACGAGCAGTGATCGGCGCACGATGGGATCGACTCGCGCGCCATCGAGCGGGCGTGCCGTCGCGCCCCATCCCGGCGTGCCATCCGAGGGGAAGGCGTAATTCACGCGCGTCCCCAGCAAGGCCGCGTCGCTGCGCGCACGACGAGCGCTGATGCCCGTCGCCAAACGGGCGACCATCGTGAACTCGTGATCCCACGCCTCGTTCGGCTCGAACATGTAGGGCCGGCGCGCACCGATCGTCATCCAGAAATCGCCTTGGCCCGTAAGGCCGCGGAAGCCGGTCGGCATGACGCCAATTACCGTGTAGGGCGCTCCCTCGATGTCGAGGGTTCGGCCGAGCACAGTCGGATCCGCATTGAGGCGCCCTTGCCAGAAGGCGTAACTCACGAGCACCGAGCGCTTCCCGTTAGGCAAGTTCTCGTCGGAGAGAAAATTCCGCCCGAGGAATGGGTGAATGCCCAGCGTCGGTAGGTAATGCTCGTCGACGACTTCGGCGTGCTCCCGAGTGGCCTGGCCGAGGCGCAGTGTCACCGACTCGCCGCTCGAGAGCGCGAGGTCGGTGTAGTCGCGTTGCGCGTCGCGAAACGCGTTGGCTTTGAGGTAGGACCAGTCGTTGTCATGCGCCGGCTCACCGTGCCGGGCGGCAACGGTCAAGCTGACGAGCATGAGCCGATCCGGTTCGCGGTACGGCAGTTGGCGCAGCAGCATCGCGTCGACAGCGCTGAAGATCGCCGTGTTGGCGCCGATGCCTAACGCCAGCGTGAGAATGGCGACCGCCGTGAACCCAGGGGTCCGTCGCAGCGTCCGGAGCGCGAAGCGCACGTCCTGCCGCGCCATGTCGACGAAGTCGAGGCCGGACATGTGGCGAGTCTCCTCTTTATGGTAGGTGGGATTGCCGAAGCGCCGCCGCGCCCGATCGCGTGCGTCCTGAGGCGACAGGATGCCGCGTCCGGCGTGTTGCTGCTGCATCGCCTCGAGCGAGAGATGGAAACGGAGCTCTTCGTCGATCTCCCGGTCGTAAGACCGCTGCTGAACGAACACCCGCAGACGATGGCGAAGCCCGTCGAGGAGCGACATGTGCCCTAGGCGCGCTCGAGGATGCGCTGTATCGCCGCGAGCACGCGGTCGAAGCTCGTGATCTCGGCGCCGAGCTGGCGCCGCCCCGCCGGCGTGAGGGTGTAATAGCGTGCGCGCCGCCCGGTTGGCGAGGGTCCCCACTTCGACGTGACCCAGCCTTTCTTTTGCAGGCGCTCGAGCGCGGGGTAGAGCGAGCCCTGTTCCACCGTCAGCACGTCACCCGAGAGGCGCTCGATGTGCTGCGCGATGGCGTAGCCATGCATCGACTGCAGCGTGAGCGTTTGCAGAATCAGCATATCGAGAGTGCCCTTGAGCAGCTCTTCCTTCTCATTACGGCCTTCGTCACGCGCCACGCGCCCCTGCCAAGTCTATATGAAGAGCTTCTACCTATCGATAGGAAGAAATCCTACATATGGGTACGGGGGCTGTCAACGCGGGGCTTCCTCGGACGCTAACTTTCCCTGAATCACGCTACCTCGACGATGACTACGGAGTCCTTCGAATCATTCCCGACGTCGGCAGCCTCCTTCGTCGCCATTGCGCCAAGTGCCGGTGCGATCGACGCGGAGGCGCTGCGTTGCGTCCAGATCTTTGCCGATCTCCGACCCGACGAGCTCGCGTGGATTGCGGCGAACACCGAACGCGTCGAGCTCGCGCCGAGACAGCTGCTCCTCGTCTCCGGCCAGCCGGCCGAATGGATGTTCATCGGCATCCAGGGTACGGTCGAGGTGCGGCGTGAGCAGCTCGGATCGAACGTGCCGGCGTACGTCTTTCACGCGGGCGACATCGCGGGCGTCATACCCTTCTCGAGGATGAAGCAGTTCGTGGGGAATGGCCGCGCGGCGACGCACGCGATCGTCGGTCGATTTCCGCGGGCGCTCTTCCCCGAGCTCCTGCAGCGGATACCAGTGTTGGCGCCACGCTTTGTCGCATTCCTCGCCGATCGCGTCCGCGACGCGACTCGGCGCGAAGCCCAAATCGAACGGCTGCTCGCGCTCGGCAAGCTCTCGGCTGGGATCGCTCACGAATTGAACAATCCTGTGTCCGCAATTCTCGGATCGTTTGCGGACGCAGGTCGTCGGCTCCGCCAGCGAGGAGAACTCGTCGTTGAGCTGGTACGGTGCGGTGCGTCGCCGGACGCACTCATGCGACTCGAGGAGCTACGTCGCAGTGTGGGTCCGGAGCGCCGGACGATCGATCCGCTGACGCGAAGCGACAACATTGAGACCATGGACGCCTGGCTCCGGGAGGTGGGTCTCACGGATTCGTGGGCGTATGCCGCGACGTTCGTCGACGCGGGCTTCGACGCGTCCGCGCTTTCGAGGGCGATGACGGGCATGCCTGACGCGGCACAATCACCGGCGCTTCGCTGGCTCGAATCGGGATTGGCGCTCGAGGCGCTGTTCACGTCGGTGGAGCACGCTGGAACGCGCGTCGCGGAGATTGTCGACGCGGTGAAGGGATACACCAATCGCGATCGTGGCCGAGATATGAGCGAGGTCGACCTTCGGCAAGGGCTCGATGCGACGATTGCGCTCTTCGCGAGTCGCTTTCGCGAGCGGGGCGCGACCCTCACGCGTGAATTGGACGTTCAGTTGCCGCGCATGCGCGCGTATCCCGGCGATCTGAATCAGGCCTGGTCGCATCTCATCGACAACGCACTCGACGCTGTCGCTCCGCTTGGGGAGAAGGGACGCGTTGTCATTCGAGCATCGCGCGATGATGGCTGGGTGCAGGTCGAGGTGCGGGATAACGGGCCCGGGATACCCGAGGCGCTTCAGGAGCGCGTGTTCGAGCCGTTCTTCACAACGAAGGAGCCCGGACACGGAACGGGACTCGGCCTCGACATCACGCGCCGCATCGTCACCGATCTGCACGGCGGTGAGTTGACGCTCGAATCCAAGCCCGGCGACACCCGGTTTATCGCTAGGCTGCCGCTGACGACGGTCGCGACGCTTGGGGTCTGAGAAGCTAGGAGTGAGGGGCTAGAGGCCAGGGGCTAGGCTCAGGGTCCGCTATCCCCTAGCCCCGATTCCCTAGCCCCTCACCCAAGGCCCCGCTCGAAAGCCCCCACATCCTGGAAATACCGTACGACCGTGTCTGGCTGACCGCGCTGCGTGTAGATCTCCTCGCGCGGTGAATCGATGAGCGACTCGATCGCGGCGGCCGCGTCGTCGGCAGTTTGCACTTGAGGTCCGCCACCGCCGGGATGCGACGCCCATGTTACCGCCGGCGTCCCGCCAAGTGCATTGCGTGCGAACTCCGTCGTCACCATGCCCGGCATAACGAGTGACACATTGATGCCGGGATACTCTCGGCGCAGATCCATTCGGAGATTCGCTGTGAGCGAATTGAGCGCGGCCTTCGCTGCGTTGTACGCGGAGCGATAGGTCGCGACCGGGACGCGAGAGAGGAATGTCGAAACGTTGATGAGATGACCGCCGCCGCGGTCCTTGAAGTGCGGAACGATCGCCTGCATTCCGTACAAAGCCGACTTCACGTTCACGGCCATCATCAGGTCGAATTGCTCGTCAGTGAGCTCGAGGACGGAAGCGTTGATGCCGCGCCCCGCGTTATTGACCCAGATGTCCACGGAGCCGAAAGCGTGGATCGCTTCGTCGCGAAGACGCTCGACGTCGGCGCGCCGCGTGACATCGGTGACGACGGGGAGGGTATCCGAGGGTATCTCATTACTGAGAGCGCGCAACGCGTCGCCTCTTCTCGCGCCTAGAACGAGCCGGAACCCCTTCTGGCCGAGTCTCCGCGCAAGCGCCGCGCCGATGCCGCTGCTCGCGCCGGTGATCACCGCAACCCCTTGGGTCTGCATGTTGCGCATGGTTTCGGGTTCGAGGGCTCGCGAGACGCGAACCGTTACAGTGAGTAGCTTACACGGTCCATGGCCAGGAAAACCTGTCTTTCGTGTGCCGCAGCGCTCGCGACGCTGATTCTTGTCTTAGGTGGCGTCCAGCGTGCCGCTGCTCAGGCGTCGGCCGCGACCAAGGATACGAGCGACGGCGGGCTGCCGACGCTCATGCTCCGGGCGCCATCCACGTACGGCGGCTGGATTGCCGCGGCCCGACACTCGGCGTTCCGCACGCGCACGGGCGCGGTGGGCTATCGTGACTTCTACCTCGCGAGCGCGCGCTTCGGATGGCAGGTCGGTGGAGACGACGCGTCTCCGGTGCGGGTGACCTATTTCATCGACGTCATTCCGGCGGCGGTGTCGACGGGTATGCCGGAGTATCAGTGGGACTCGCGCTGCCAGCCAACGACGTTTTGCCCCGGAGCGACGCCGATCCCGCACAACGTGTACGGATTCGGCCTCGCGCCGATTGGGTGGTCGCTGGGTGTGGGAAATGGACGGGCGCGCCTGACGATTGAAGCGGCCGGTGGCGGTCTATGGTTCGACCGACGCGTGCCCGATCCGCTTGCGGCGCGATTCAATTTCACCGCGTCGGCGGGACCAACCCTCGAGCTGCGCTTGAGATCGGTGGAATCACTGCGCCTTGGCTATCTCTGGCACCACACGTCCAATGGTGGGACGGGGCACGTGAATCCCGGATTGAATTCCGGGATTCTCACTGCTGGTTTACTCTGGCGCGCCTTGCGCTAACTACTGTCCCGTTGCGGGTTGCAGCGCCGTACTCCGCACAATCTCGACGCTGTAACCATCTCGGCTGAGCAGGTCCCTCAGCGCCCTCGACGCAGCACTATCAGCGTGAACGAGAAGACCCGACTCCTCGCCCGCGGTGTAGAGCTGGTGTCGCACCTGACGCTGAATAGCATCGCGGTCTTCCGGCCGGAACGGATTGAAGAGTCCCGCGCTTTCGTCGTATGTCCGGACGTCGAGCACCTCGACGGACATGAGGCGCGCTCGCGGTAGTGTAATCGTTATGCGGCGGGCCTCCTGATCGATGCGGACGTCGGTCGCGGTGCCGAGATCGATCCCGGCGCTCACCTTGCCGGTCACGACGAGCAATGCGCGCTTCGTGAAGCCATAACGAGAGGCATCGTACACGACGACGTCGCGAAGCGTCATCTCCGTGGATACGAGCTTGGCGACGTCCTGAAGCTGCTGGACGACGAGATCGTGGCTCACGCGTGGCGGCTCCGGCTTCGGCAGCAACGTAAAGCTTATTGCGCGGTTGACCATCCCGGCGCCAATGGCGACCACGATCAGCAAAAGCGCGATGAACGCGAGCCAGGCAATTTTCCGAGTCCACATCTCCTGCCTCTGGGTCGAGGACCCGACTGGCGACGGGGAATTGCCCCTTCGATGGACGAGCGGCATTATCCGCGGGTCAATCCTCCTTCCATGCAGATCATGCACCGACAATTGATGTTTGTTCTCGCGCTCGCCGCGACGCTCTCATCGACGGCCCGTAGTCAGGCGTCAGACACGGTTTACGACGTCGTGATCCGCAACGGGCGCGTGCTCGACGGCGAAGGGAATCCATGGATCGCCGCCGACGTGGCGATCAAGGACGGTCACTTCGCTCGCATCGGCCGCGTTGCCGGACACGGCAAGACCGAAATCGACGCGAGGGGCAAGTACGTTTCGCCGGGCTGGATCGACATGATGGATCAGTCAGGCGGCGTGTTACCGCGGAACGGGCTCGCCCAGAACAAACTGCGCGAGGGCGTGACGACTGCAATCGGCGGTGAAGGTGGAACGCCGGTGCCCGCGTCGCGCATCGGCGAATACTTCGCGACCCTCGAGAGACAGGGGATCAGCATCAACTTTGGCACGTACTTCAGCGAGACGCAGACGCGCGTCGCGGTCCTGGGTCGCTCGGCGCGGGCCCCGACGGCGGCGGAGCTCGATCGGATGCGTGCAATTATGGACACGGCGATGCACGCGGGCGCGATGGGCATGACGACGGCGCTCATCTATCCGCCGTCGAGCTACGCGACGACCGATGAGCTGGTCGAGGTAGCGAAGGCCGCCGCGCCGTTAGGCGGCATCTATGCCAGTCACATTCGTGGAGAAGGGAAGGAAGTCGTGCAAGCCGTTGGCGAGGCGATCGCCGTCGGCGAGCGGGCCGGCATGCCCGTCGAAATCTTCCATCTCAAGGTTGCATATCAGCCGGGATGGGGCGTGCTGATGGATTCGGTTCGCGCCGAGGTCGATGCGGCACGGGCGCGAGGCGTCGACGTCGCCGCCGATATGTACGTCTATACGGCGGGCGGCACGGGGCTCGAGGCCACGATTCCGAGTTGGGCCTTCGCGGGTGGCATCGATTCGCTCAAAGCGCGTCTGGCCAATCCAACGATTCGCGCTCGACTCAAGCACGAGCAACAGACGGGCGTTGCTGGTTGGTGGAACATCATCGAGGCTGCGGGAGGATGGGAGGGCATCGTCCTCGTAAACGCGCGCAATCCCGCGAACAAGAAGTACGAGAACAAGAGCATCGCCCAGATTGCGAAGGAGACCGGAAGGGATCCGTCCGACGTCGCGTTCGATCTCGTAGCGCAGGGGCAGGACCGCGTGATGGCGATCTACCACATGATGGGAGAGCAGGACATCGAGACCGCGCTGCGCTTTCCGTGGACGAGCATCGGCAGCGACGCAGGCGCAATCCTCACCTACGGCGAACCGGACGAGACTGGACTGCCGCATCCACGCAGCTTCGGGAATTTCCCGCGTGTCATCGCTCGTTATGTGAAGGAGCGGCATGTACTCACGCTCGAGGATGCGATCCGCAAGATGACGTCGTGGCCGGCGACCCGGATGCGATTGGCGAATCGCGGCGCGATTCGAGACGGGAACTGGGCTGACGTGACGATCTTCGATCTCGATCAGCTCCAGGACAAGGCCACTTACGAGAGCCCGATGGAGTTTCCGACGGGGATCGACTGGGTGCTCGTGAATGGCGTCGTCACGATCGATCGTGGTCGGCACACAGGGGCAAAAGCGGGACAGGTGCTGCGCGGGCCTGGATACGTCTGTACCCCGAACACCGGCAGCACCTGTCAATCCGTTTCAGCGCGGTAACTGATTTCCAGACGAAAAAATTCGCGTGTCACGAGACTTCCGTGACACGCGAATTTCTTGTTTTCGGGTCTGCGAAACTGCTCTGTGCTTAGATCCCGTAGGACAGGTTCAGACCGAAGACCATCTTGCCCTGATCGATGTAGACTTTCTGAATGCCAAGGCTCGCGCCCCAACCATTGCGGTGCGAGAAGCCGAGGCCAGCGCCGGTCATGAAGCGCGTGCCGCTCTCCGACGTGCCACCGGTCGGGCTCATACGGCCCCAGCCGAGGCCAGGCGTAACGAACGGAGCGAAGGTCATGTCGCCGCTCTTGAGCACGAGCGCGAGGGGCACGCCAGCGCTGAACGAGAGCAGACCAAGATCCTGCGGATTGGCCCAGCCGAAGTCAGCACGTGCACTCATGGTGAAGAGGTTGGCATCCTTTCCATTACCCAGCGCCCAGGCGCCGAGGTTCGTCTCGGCATTCAGGCCGAGCATCATGTTGCTCTTCGATCCCTGCGCGCTCGGGCTGAAGAAGCCGAGGCTGCCCCCGAGCGAGAAACCGCTCACGGGCATCGAAATGGACGCGCCGAAGGAGTTGAAGCCGAGGGCGTTGTCGGACACGTGGCCGTACTGGCCCGCGATCGAGTAGCCCTTGGCGATTCTTCCGAGCATTGCGCTGGTGACGACCGGCGTCATCGCGCCGACCGGCGTGCCCGACAGGGCCACGTAGCCGGCGACGTCGTTGATGCTCGGGCCTTGCTGCGCCTGAGCAGACGCAACGACTCCCAGCGACGCGAGCGAAGTCAGAACGATGGCGAACTTCCGCATGATCCGTCCTCCAAAAGGAGTGGGTGTGATCGAGTTCACATCGGCGGGCTCTACCTTCTGGCCGCCGCTAGGGGGACGAACAGTCCATTTGCCAGGCAACTATTGACCTATTTGTAAACCCCTTGACTTTTCTGGTATGATGTTGAAAAATCAACACACCCCGAATCGAGAGGTCTGCTGGTGTCGCCGCATAAGACTGACGAAGGGCTCACCCGTCGTGAGCGCCAGGTGATGGACATCTTGTTCCGTCGCAGCGAGGCGACCGTGTCGGAAGTAATGGCCGACCTCCCCGATCCGCCGACGTATTCCGCGGTGCGCTCCATTCTTCGTATTCTCAGCGAGAAAGGACTGATCACGCACCGCGACGATGGACCTCGTTATGTCTACCTCCCCGCGAAGAGCGCCGAGCGCGCTCAGGAAGACGCGCTGCAGCACGTCATCAGCACCTTCTTCGACGGGTCTCACGAGCAGGCGATGACTGCACTGCTCAAGATCTCCGACGCCGAGCTCACGGACGGCGAGATCGATCGGCTGCGTGAGCGCATCCGCAGCGCTCGGTCGAGCGGGAGATGACGATGAGTGCTTTCATATATCAGCTGACGCAGACCGATCTCGTTGCCTGGCTCGTCAAGGCGACGATCCTGCTCATCGGCGCGCTCGGCGCGACGGCGCTACTGCGTCGCGCGTCCGCCGGCACTCGTCACCTCGTGTGGCTGGCGACGCTAGCCGGGATTCTTCTCCTGCCGGCGGTCTCGCTGTGGGCGCCAGTCCGGCTCGCGATCGTGCCAAGGACATTCGTGCCGTCGCTGCCGCAAGTGACACCGGCACCGACTCCCGCTGCATCGGCGCCAGTCGTTGCCGAGCCGAATCGCATCGACGTCGCGGCTGCCCCTGCGCCTATCAATTCCGCGACAATCACGCCGGTCACGGCTAACGAACGGACGTTTCCGCTCTGGACGACGATCCTCCTCGTCTGGGCCGCGGTCGCGAGCGTACTGCTCGCCTGGCTGTCGTTTGGCGCCCTCTCTGTCCGGCGCATCGTTCGTGCTGGTCGCGCCCTCGACGAGCGCGCGTGGCAAGCGCCGCTCTGCGAGATTGCCGATCGGCTCGATCTCGATTCGGTGCCGCGGCTGCTCCTGAGCCCCCTCATCGAGATGCCATTCGCGTGTGGTATCCTCGACCCGACGATCGTACTGCCGACGAGCGCCGAGCAGTGGAGCGATAGCCGCCGTCGCGCGGTCCTCTTCCACGAGCTGGCGCACGTCAAGCGGCGTGATCTCGTTGGCCATACGCTCGGCCGTGTTGCGTGCGCCATCTACTGGTTCCATCCGCTGGTGTGGACGGCGGCGCGCCGGCTTCGCGCGGAGAGCGAGCGAGCGTGCGACGATCTCGTGCTGTCATGCGGGGCGCGGGCGAGCGACTATGCGGATCATCTGCTCGACATCGTGATCAGTGTCCGGCGCTACGGCGCGCCGGCAACGGCGATGCCGATGGCGAGGCGTCGCGAGCTGGAAGGGCGCGTCCTCGCGATCCTCGATCCAGCGGTCGCGCGCGTTGGCCCGGGCCGGATTCAGTCGGCGACGTTGCTCCTCGGCTTCGGCGCGCTCGCGCTCTCGGTGGCAGCGATGGCACCGCGCGCAGAACGGAAGGCGCTGAGCGGGGAGCGTGGTGCGCAGAGCGTTGAGCGTCACGCACAGAGCGTAGAGCGTACGACGCGGAGTGTCGGGCGTACGGCGCAGATCACGACTGTGGTCACCAATTCGCATAACGAGACGAACCGAGTAGTACTCTCTCGTGACCCAGCGCCAGAGGCGACTCCCGCACCGACGCCAACTCCCAGCCCGACGCCAGCCGCGTCGTCGACTGGTGCGGAAACGCTCACTGACGCGTTAACGAAGGTCAGCACGTTCGCGGTTCGACAAGCGGCGGCGGCGATCTCGGCCGCCGTTGGCGGCAAACAGGCGAAGGAGGGAGTCGATTCTGCCAAGGTTGCGCTTCTTCTCAAGGTCCTTCGGAGTGATCCGGATGCCGATGTACGTCGCATGGCGGCGTGGGGGCTGAGCGAAGCCGGCGATTCACCGACGGTGGTCGAGGCACTTGCCGTGGCAGCGCGCAGCGACGAAGACGACAACGTGCGTGAAATGGCAGCGTGGGCACTGTCGGATTCGCGCCGGGATAACGCGCATCGCGCGCTCGCCGACGCGGCGCGGCGCGACGCGAGCGACAAAGTGCGTGAGACAGCCGTCTGGGCACTTGGCAACTCCGAGCTGCGTGACGAAGATCGCGATGTCATCGAGGCACTCTTGACTTCGGACCCGAGCGACAACGTACGTGAGTCGGCGGCGTGGGCACTGGGCAACTCGGCTCGGCGTCCCGCAGCGAGGGCGCTCGTCGTTGCGTTAGGCGACAAGAGCCCGCACGTGCGCGAGACGGCGGCCTGGGCGCTCGCCGAGACCGAGGACGACGACACGGCGCCAGCAGTATCGGAAGCGTTCAGGCGCGAGACGAACACCGAGGTGCGGCTGGCCGAACTACGCGCACTCACCTTCCTGCACGTGGATGATGAGAGTGTGATCAAAGAGGCGCTGACCTCGAAGGACGCGGATATGCGCTCGCGCGCCGTGCGGATGCTCGCGGGATCGTCGGGATCGTGGCCCGAGCCGCGTCCCCGCCCACGTCCCCGTCCCATGCCTGATTGACGGTTGATGCGCACCGGGCTCACGCCCGGTGCTCGAGCT
Source organism: Gemmatimonadaceae bacterium (assembly GCA_036496605.1). Lineage (NCBI taxonomy): Bacteria > Pseudomonadati > Gemmatimonadota > Gemmatimonadia > Gemmatimonadales > Gemmatimonadaceae > Gemmatimonadaceae bacterium. Next base: position 153,913 of record DASXKV010000018.1, read on the forward strand.
TGCACGCAAGTGCTGAATATTCAGCAGTACTTTCCGGAGGAGACGATGATTCGTTCGAGTTTTCTAATCATGAGTGTCTTTGTGACGACGAGCTCACCGCGAATCGCGCCGAGCGTCGCAATTGCCACCATGCACCACCACACGCCGGACGTCCGCGAGCTTCTTACGAGCGCGCGCGGCGTCGCGCCGTCGATCTGCCTGCTCGCCGGCGACGGCGTTGCGTCGACCGGACGCTGGGGTGGCGGCAGCTACTGGGATGCGCCGGCAATGTCGATCGGCGCAGAAGTGCGGATGCGTATCCGCGAAATGATGCGAGCGCGACTCAATCGCGACGATGAGCGGGCGCTGCTCGATGCCCTCGGTGCCGACGACGCCTGCGTTCGGCACCTTGCGGCGATGATCATCGGCCGGAGCGAGGACAAGACGTTCATCGCGCCACTCACGGACCGAACGAGTGCATCCTCGGCGGGCGAGCGACAGTCGGCGGCGATTGCGCTCGGCTTGTTAGGCGCTAAGGATGCCGTCGAACCGTTGCTCCGAGTGTTGCGTGATCCGTCGCCGGACGTGCGCGCCGACGGTGCGTGGGCGCTGGGCCGGATCGGCGACAAGAGCGCGGCACGCAGCGTCGCGACGCTGCTGCGCGATCAGTACCCGGATGTCCGCGGGGCGTCGGTTGTCGCGCTTGGTCGGATGGAAGCAAAGGATAACGTCGATGAGCTGATGCGCGTGCTGCGCGACGACACCAGCCCGGAAGTACGGCGTGTCGCGGCGTGGGCGCTGGGTCAGCTCGAGGCGCGAACGGCAGTCGGCGGACTGTCGTCCGCGCTGCGAACGGATCGCAGCAGTGACGTGCGCGAAATGGCGGCGTGGGCGCTTGGCCAGATGAACTCGCGGGAAGCGGCCGACGGCCTAACGAATGCGCTCAAGAATGACGATAGCGCCGACGTTCGAGAGACGGCCGCCTGGGCGCTCGGCGAGATGAACATGCGCAACAGTGCCGACGCACTTGCCGACGCGCTGGGGCACGATCGCGAGAGCGAGGTCCGTGCGACGGCGGCGTGGGCGCTCGGTCAAATTCACTCCGATCGCGCCCCGGCAGCGCTCACGGCGGCCTTGAGGGACAACGACGACGACGTACGGCTCAAGGCGGCGTGGGCGTTGAGTCAGATCGCCGATCCGTCGACGATTCCCGCCGTGACCGACGCGCTCAAGCAGGATCAGCCCGAACGCGTTCGCCAGGCATTGGTGCGCGCGCTGCTGCAGTCGGGCGAGCACAACGAGGACGCGCTCAGCGGCTTGCTGCAGTCGAAGGACGACAAGACGCGCGAGCTGGCGGTGCGTGCGCTCGCAGGTCGTCGTGGGCCGTGGCCCTGGCCGTGGCCCTGGCCGAGACCGAGGCCGATGCCATGAAGGGTTGAGGTTGAGGGTCGAGGGTTTGCCCTCTGCCCTCTGCTCTGAACCCTCAACCCTCTGCCCTATTCGCTTCTCAACGCTCTCATCGGATCGACGCTCGCGGCGCGGCGAGCTGGGATCCAGATCGCGACCATCGCGACCGAGAGGAGCACGACCGGCACCGTCGTGAATGCGATAAGGTCGATTCCACCGGAGCCGTAAAGAATCCCATGGAGTAGCCGCGCGGCGACAAACGCGCCAGCCAGGCCAATTGCCGCGCCGAGGACGACGAGCGTCATGCCCTGGCGCATTACGAGGCTCACGACCTCGCGGCGCCCGGCACCGATGGCCATTCGAATGCCGATCTCGCGGGTGCGCTGGGAGACGGAGTAGGACATCACGCCGTACACGCCGACGGCGGCGAGGACGAGACCGAGGATGCCGAAGAGGCCGAGGACGGCGCCGACGATCCGCGCCGGAAAGAGCGCGACGCCGAGGAAGTTGTTCATCGTACGGACGTCGGTGAGCGGCAGGTCGGGATCCATCGCGGCGACTTCGGCTCGAAGGCGCGGCGCGAACCGCGCCGGATCGCCGGCGGTGCGTACGTGGATGACGAGTGCGGTGCGATGGAACTGGCCGAGTGGCAAGTACATGAACGGTCGCGGCGCTTCACCTAACGAGAAGTACTTGGCCGTCGCAACGACGGCGACGATCGTGCGATCACGTCCGGCGGTCTTGACGCGCTTGCCGATGGGATCCTGGCCGGGCCAGAAGCGATCGACGAAGCGCTGATTGACGATGATGGCAGGTTCCGCGGTGCTGTCGTCGTGCGCGGAGAAGTCGCGTCCGCGAAGCAGTCTCATGCCCATCGTGGCGAAGTAGCCCGGCGACACGGTGTTGTAATTGATGCTCATGCTCTCATTTTTCGTCGGCGTGTACCCGGGGATGCCGACGCCCATGTCGGAGCTGCTGAGACCAAGAATGACGTCGTCTGCGAAGGCAACATCGCGGACAGATGGCATCTCAGTGAGCCGCGCGAGCAAGCGTCGGTAGAAGTCGTCGACACGCGCGCGATCATAGCCGTTCATTCCGGGATCGACGGCGGCGAGCAGCAAATTGTCGCTCGAGAAGCCTTTGTCGATCGCCGTCGCCGCGCGAAGATTTCGCACGAAAAGACCCGAGCAAACAAGAAGGATCAGCGACAGCGCCATCTGCGCGACGACGAGCGGGCGGCTCATTCGTGCGCGCGATCCTCCAGCCGGCGCTTCGCCTTTGAGCGCGGGAACCAGTGAGGGCCGGGTCGCCTGGAGTGCCGGGACAAGACCGAACAACATTCCCGTCAGCAGCGCGACGACGAGCGTGAAGAGCAGCACCGCACCGTTGAGCCGGAGGTCCGGATCGATGGGGATGTCGATTGGTAGGCGAACACGATTCACGATCGAGATTACGCCCCATGCGACGACGAGACCTGCCACGCCGGCGGCAAGCGAGAAGACGATGCTCTCCGTGAGAAGCTGCCTGACGAGTCGCCCGCGGCCAGCGCCCAGGCTCAACCGCACCGCCATCTCGCGGCCCCGGTCATGCGCACGAGCGAGGAAGAGATTCGCGACGTTGACGCAGGCGATGAGCAGCAAGAGGATCACGACCGCCATCACGACGCTCGAGAGAGCGACCTGCGTACCGTGGAACTTCGGGTGAATCCCCGCCTCGGCCTGACTGAGCAACAGCATGCCGGAGTCCTTGTACTCGTCGGGATAGAGCTCTCGCAACTCCGCGATGATCGCTTTCATGCGATCGCTCGCGCGCTCGATCGTGATGCCGGGTTGGAGACGGGCGACGCAGTTCAGGTAGTTCGCAGCGCGATCCTCGAGATGATGGCCGGAGCTCGGCTCGATCTCGGAAAGCTGCATCAGCGGCACCCAGAGCACGGGGACGACGATGGCTACGGGCCCACGGAATTCGGGCGGTGTGACGCCCACGATCGTGTAGCGATGGCCATTGAGCAGAATCGATCGCCCAATGATCTGCGGGTCTCCGCCGAACACCGACTGCCATCCCGCGTTGCTCAGAACCGCAACGGGATGCGCACCTGGCTTCGTGTCTTCGTCCGGCGTAAAGGTCCGACCGCGCGACGCGTGGACGTCGAACGTCGAAAAGAAATTGGCCGAAACGATCTGCCCCATGATCCGCTCGGTGCGTCCACCAGCGGAAAGGTTGATTGGCGCGAAGTCCCAGACGGCGACTCCGGAGAAGACGTCGGTGGACCGTTGGCGGACGTCGAAGTAATGCGCGGGCGACGTGGCGCCGTATTGATAGCCTGGCCAGGTGCGAAAGATCTGCACGAGACGCGACGCGTCGGGCACACCGGGAAGGGATCGCAGGAGCATCGTCTCGATCGCGGAGAACACAGCGCTGTTCATTCCGATGCCGAGAGCGAGCGTGAGGATCGCGATTCCGGTAAAGAGCGGACTCTTGCGAAGGAGTCGACCAGCGTAGCGCAGGTCGTGCAGAAGGGTGGTCATTGTTGGTCCTCGACCGTTAGCCGTCAGCAGTACGACACTAGTCAGTACTGAGTACGGAGCAGCCCCGGAATGGTTTAGCCGCGAACGGAGATCGCTGATTGACTGGGCCTGCTCCCGATACGATCATCCACTTCCAACTCCGACCGAGGAGCGGCGAGCGAGTGGCCACCGACGTCAGCAATCCGCAGTACTATCACAAGGTCGTCGACTGCCAATGGGCGTGTCCGGCGCACACCAATGTGCCCGAGTACATCCGTCTCATCGCGCAGGGACGTTACACGGAATCGTACCTCCTCAATCGCGAGTCAAACGTCTTTCCGGGGATTCTCGGCCGCACCTGCGACCGGCCGTGCGAGCCCGCCTGTCGTCGAGGGCGCGTCGACGGGAAGCCGGTGGCCATCTGCCGGCTGAAGCGCGTCGCCGCGGATCTTCGCGACGACGTTCGCGAGTTTCTTCCGCCGATTCCGTCGCAGAAGAACGGCAAGCGTGTCGCGCTCATCGGCGCCGGGCCAGCCTCACTCACGGTCGCGAACGACCTCATGCCGCTTGGCTACGAGATCGTGATCTATGAGAAGCATCGACGTGCGGGCGGCCTGATGCGGGTCAACATCCCGTCGTTCCGATTGCCGGCGGAAGTGCTCGACGAGGAAACGCAAATGATCCTCGACATGGGCGTGGACATTCGGTACGACACGCCCGTGACGAGCATGCGCGCGCTCCTGGATGAAGGGTATGACGCGATCTTTGTCGGGAGTGGAGCGCCGACGGGGAAGGAGCTGGAGATTCCGGGACGACACGACACCGATCAGATCTTCATCGGCATCGAATGGTTGGCGAACGTGCACTTCGGCCACATCGACCGCATCGGTGAGCGTGTGCTCATTATCGGCGTCGGCAACACGGCGATGGATTGCTGCCGAACGTCGCGCCGTCTCGGCGGTGCCGACATCAAGGTGATCGCGCGCCGATCACGTCCGTATTTCAAGGCATCACCGTGGGAGTTGGAGGACGCTGAAGAGGAAGGCGTCGAGGTCGTCGAGAACCATTCGCCCAAGCGATTCGTGGTCGAGAGGGGAAAGCTGGTTGGGATGGAGCTCGACAGGTTGCGTTGGTTCGAGCAGAGCGGGAAGCAGAAAAGTGAAGTCGTCGAGACGGTCGTGATTCCGTGCGACTCCGTGATTCTCGCCATCGGGCAGGAGAATGCGTTTCCGTGGCTCGAACGGGACCTCGGCGTCGAGTTCGACGAGAACAACATGCCGAAGGTCGATAAGCTTACGTTCGCGAGTTCACGCGCCGGTGTTTTTTTCGGCGGCGACGCGTCGTGGGGACCGGCGAACATCATCTGGGCCGTGGAGCACGGGCATCAGGCGGCGATCTCCATTCACAATCACTGCATGGGTCTACCGCTGACCGAGCGGCCGGCGTACGGCATGAACCTGGTGAGCGCGAAGGTCGGGATGCACGCGTGGAGCTACAGCAACGATTACAGCTCCGCGATGCGGACGAAGATGACGCATGCGGATCTTACGCGGCGCTTCGCGAAGCTGTCGGTCGAAGTCGAGCTGGGGTTCACGCCAGAGCAGACGGCAACCGAGGTAGAGCGATGTCTCAACTGCGATATCGAGACACACTTCACGTCGAATCTCTGCATCGAGTGCGACGCCTGTGTCGACGTATGTCCGGTGAATTGCCTAACGATCGCCCCGGGCGGCTCGGAGGTTGATCTCAGGTCGCGGCTCTCCGCGCCGGCCACGAACCTCACGCAGGAGATTTATGTCTCGGATTCCTTGCCACAGACCAGACGCGTGATGGTGAAGGACGAAGACGTCTGTCTGCACTGCGGTTTGTGCGCCGAACGGTGTCCGACGGCAGCGTGGGATATGCGGAGGTTCGATCTGCTTGTGCCGTACGCCGGGAAAGAGGGGCTAGGGGCCGGGGGCTTGGGGCTAGGGCCTTCTCCAACGAGTCCGCGCGCGCCGTCGACCCTCGTCCCCAGCCCCTAGCCCCTCGACCATGGTCAACGACTTCGCCTTCAAGATCGCTACGGTCAACGGCACCGGCTCGGCCAGCGCCAACGGCTTGCTCATGCAGTCGATTTATCGCATGGGCATTCCAGTGTCCGGGAAGAACGTATTTCCATCGAACATCCAGGGATTGCCGACGTGGTACGAGATCCGCGTGAGCAAGAAGGGCTACACATCGCGCCCCGCGCACATCGACCTCGTGGTCGCGCTCAATCCGGCGACCTACGCGAAGGACGTCTCAGCCGTTAAGCGTGGCGGGTGGCTGCTCTACGATTCGTCATGGCCGCTCGACGCCGCGCTGGCGCGCGACGACATTCAGATCCTTGGCGTGCCGTTCGGGCAACTCTGTGTCGCAGCCTTCGCCGGAGACCGCGAGCGCACGCTGATGCGCAACATTGCGTACACGGGTGCGCTCGTCGCGCTGCTCGACATCGACATGGACGTCATCGGCGAAATGATCCGCGAGCAGTTCGCGAAGAAGCGCTCTTTGCTCGACTCGAACTTCCGCGCCCTTCATCTCGGCTACGATTACACGAAGAAGCATTACGCCTGTCCGCTGCCGATTCGGCTCGAGCGCATGAACGCGACGCGTGATCAGGTTCTCCTCGACGGTAACACGGCGGCGGCGTTGGGCTGCCTCTATGCCGGCGCGACGGTGGGTGCCTGGTACCCGATCACGCCCGCGACGTCCCTCATGGAGGCCTTCAGCGGGTTTTGCAAACGCTATCGCGTCGATCCCGAGACGAAGCGCAACAACTTCTGCATCCTGCAGGCCGAAGACGAACTCGCGGCAGCCGGCATCACAATCGGCGCCGGGTGGGCGGGTGCGCGCGCGTTCACCTCGACGGCGGGTCCCGGGATCTCGCTCATGAGCGAGTTTATCGGGCTCGCGTACTACACCGAGATCCCGGGGGTCTTTTTCGACATCCAGCGTACCGGTCCGTCCACCGGCATGCCGACGCGCACGCAGCAGGCGGATCTGCTCTCGATTGCGTATCTCTCGCATGGCGACACGAAGCACATCGCGCTCTTTCCGTCCAGTCCCGCTGAGTGCTTCTCCATGTCGGTGACGGCATTCGACCTCACGGAGCGATTCCAGACACCCGTGTTCGTCGTCTCGGACCTCGATATTGGGATGAACGACTGGATGGTGCCGCGCCTAACGTGGGACGACAGCTATCGGCCCGACCGCGGCAAAGTGCTCGGCGCCGACGATCTGGAGCGCGTCAAGCGCTTCTCGCGCTATCTCGACGTCGACGGCGACGGCATCGCCGCCCGTTCACTTCCCGGCGTGCATCCGAAAGGCGCGTACTTCGTGCGCGGTTCCGGTCACGACAAGCACGCCGCGTACACCGAGGACGCCGACGAATATCGAGAGGTCGTCGATCGTCTTGCGAAGAAGCTCAAGACGGCGGAAGGAGCTGTGCCCGAGCCGGAAATGCACCGGAACGGGGGAAAGATATCGGTCGGAATCGTCGCCCTTGGCGGGACGCACGCGGCTCTTCTCGAAGCGCGTGACGCGCTTGCAGCTAATGGGATCGAAGTCGATTACATGCGCATCAAGGCGTTCCCCTTTGGGACGGTGGTGCGGGAGTTCCTCGAGACGCACGAGACGATTTTCGTCGTCGAGCAGAATCGCGACGCGCAACTCCGATCGCTCCTCGCGATCGAGACGGGACTGGCGCGCGATCGGATGACGCCGGTGTTGGATTACGGCGGGATGCCGCTCACCGCCGACTTCGTCACGTCCGAAGTCACGCGGCACCTGGAGGCACGCGTTGCATGACGTCGATTCAGAAGCCGCCCGTTAGGCACCCGTCGCTGCAGATCAACGCGCTTGGTCTCACGAAGCGCGATTACGAAGGCGCGATGTCGACGCTCTGTGCGGGCTGCGGGCACGATTCGGTGACGGCAGCGATGGTGCAGGCCTTCTTCGAGCTCGACATCCCGCCGCATCGCGCGGCGAAGATGAGCGGCATCGGATGCTCGTCGAAGACGACCGCGTACTTCATGCGGCAGTCGCACGGATTCAATTCGGTTCACGGACGCATGCCGTCCGTCGCGAGCGGGGCAAACGCCGCCAACCGCGATCTGATCTACATCGGCGTCTCCGGCGACGGCGACTCACTCTCGATCGGCCTCGGGCAGCTGTGTCACGCGATCCGGCGCAACGTCGACATGCTATATGTGCTCGAGAATAACGGCGTCTACGGCCTAACGAAGGGACAGTTCTCGGCCTCCGCGGACGTGGGGTCGAAATCGAAGCGCGGAGAGTCGAACGTCCAGCGGCCGATTGACCCCGTGTTGCTCGCGTTGAGTCTCGGCGCGACGTTCGTCGCGCGTGGATTCTCGGGGGATAAGACGCGACTGGTACCGATGTTGAAAGCGGGATTGCGGCACAAGGGGTTTGCGCTCATCGACGTGATCTCGCCGTGCGTGAGCTTCAACGATCACGAAGGATCGACGAAGAGTTATCGCTTCACGCGCGAGAATTATCACGAGCTGGCGCCAGTCGATTTCGTCCCCCTGCAGCGCGAGATCACCGCAGAGACCGAGCAGGGCGCCAGCGTCTCGGTGACGATGCACGACGGCAGCATTCTCCGCTTTCGCGAGGTCGCCAGTGAATACGATCCCACTGATCGCGACGCCGCGTACGCGCATGTGCGCGCGCGTCAGGACCGCGGCGAGATCGTCACTGGCCTGCTGTACATCGACGAGCGCTCGGCGGACATGCACGAGACAGCACATACCGTTGAGCGACCGCTCGTCGACGTGCCGTTCGAGGCGCTCTGCCCGGGGAAAGCGGAACTCGAGAAGCTGATGGATGAGTACCGCTAGACTGGCTAGGGGCTAGGGCCGGCTTTGACTCACTCTCTTGCCTGACTTCCCGGCCAATCACGCTGCGTGATGCGGCAGTGGGGATGCTGGACGCTGTTCGCGGCGGCAGGCACGAGGCACTCATATCGCGCGGTGTGATCACCAACCGCGTCCGCATGTACCATCAGCGTATGCTCATCGACGTGCGAGACGTCGCGCAGGCGGAGCAGCCCGCGAGCATTGCCGAAGTTGCGTTCGTCGTCGGCGCAGGCGGAATGCGTCAGCAGACGTGCCGGACCGTGGCCGCTCAGCGCGTGCATGACCGTACTGCTCGGATCGGTATCGGCGCCGTTCGTTGCCGCGATGCTGAGGCACACCTTGTCGGCGCTGTCGCCGATCACTTCATCGAGCAGAGCGCGGAACGCAACGGTGACGTCGGCATCGCTCATCGCGACGTGCGGTGTGACCATCGGCGCGACCATCGGTGATGGGGTGGTTACCGTCGACGAGGCGGGGCGCGTGGCACACGCTGCCGACGCCGCAAGAACGAGTGAAGGCGTCCAAGCAGCCAATCGAGAATGAAGAGTCATATCAGGAGCTCCGAACGTCAAAATCAGCGCCGAGACGGAACGATCGTGGGTGAAAGACGACTCGGAAGCGCGGGTGGTGACGGTCATCACGGGGTGCTGGGATGAATTCGTGCCTCGACCGACGCGGACGTTACGCCCGAGCGCGCGCGTCGTCCCCACAGTGTCTATGCCGCGACGCCACAGAATTGATTGTCCGCACGAGCGCCGCCCTGGGATGGCGGTGTGCCTACACTGCCTCCACGCCGAGCGGCTCGCGGCGCGTGATCGTCGCCAGCGAATGATCGTACGTCTCGTCGCGTGGACGCTGAGTATCGTGGTCGTCGCCGTCGTCGGTGCCGCCGGGGTGAGTGCCGCGATGAGGCAACCAGAGCCGCCGGCGCCACCGCGGACGCCGAGACGCGCCGCAGCGAGTCCGGTGGTGGCCACGCACGATTCGACACCGCCTGCGGCAGCGACGCCCACTGTTCAATTGCAAGGAGCGCCGTCCGTGCCGGCGCAGGTCGTTACCGACTCGGCACCCCATGCGCCGGCTACTACCGTCGCCGTCGCTGCGCCGGCCGCAATCGCGCAAGATTCTGCGTCAAAGCCAGCTCCATTGTTCGGGCCGATCATTCCACAAGGACGTACCGACTTGCAGGACAGCCTCTACGCGGTGCGACGTGGCGAGACCGTGGTTGTGAACTTCGATACCGGCCCGGCTCGCACGCGCCGCGCGGACAAGTTCGAGTCGGTCGTTAGGCAGACGCTGCACGTCGTCTACGGCCCGGTTGCCGACACGCTGCTCGCTGCCGTGCCGAGCGGAAAGCTCGTTCTGGCGAGCGAGCTCGTGACGACGCTTCCGAGGCGAGGTATTCATTTTCAGGGCGCCCATGGACCCAAGCTGGCGCTGTGGCCGGTAACGAGACCCGGGCACAACGGTCTCCTTGTCTTCGCTTACCGCACTGTGGTGGAGCGCTAAGGAAGTCCAGTCTGGCGGAGTGCGGTCGGCGGTTGCATGATCGTCATGACCATGCGCACCAAGCCGGACCTTCTCGAACAACCCGTGGAGCGGGCGGCACGCCTTGTCGCCTTGCGTCTGCTCGATAACGCGGCGAAGGCGCGCAAACGTCTCGACGGCGATGCGGACGCGGACGCACTGCACGACTTCCGCGTTGCGATCCGACGCCTGCGCAGCTGGCTGCGCGCTCTGGGCCCCTGGTTGGAGAAGAGCGTCCCGAAGAAGGCGCGGCGGCGCCTCGAGAAGGCGGCTCATCTCACGGGCGACAGTCGTGATGCCGAGGTTCACCTCGAGTGGCTGCGCGAACAGCGCGCCGCGCTCAGCGCGCGACAGCGTCGCGGTCTCAATTGGCTCATCGAACAGATCGAGACGGCCAAGAAAGACAATGATCGCGCGGTCTTCACGAAGAGCGCGAATGCGTTCGACCGTGCGCGAAGCAGCCTCTCCGACAACCTGCCGGTGTACAGCGCTCACGTCGATAGCCACAAAGAGGCGTCGCGACGCCAGTTCTCGGCCGTCATGGCGGAGTTGCTCCACGATCACGTGGCGGTGCTCGCCGAGCGCCTAACGCGAGTCGAGGCCTTCGAAGACGAGAAGGGTGCCCATGCGGCACGGATTGCCGGCAAGCGACTGCGCTACCTGCTCGAGCCGATCGCCGAGCACGTCGAAGGCGGCGCCGATCTCGTGAGCGATCTGTCGAAGTTGCAAGACACGTTCGGCAGCTGGCACGACGTGCACGTCTTCTCGAATACCATCGTCCGCGCGAGCGAAGATGCCGCGGCGGAAGAGGGACGAAATGTGTCGGAGGCCGTAGTCGAAGGAGAGGATGCGCGGCGCGCGCTGCGGACGGACCGACAGCACCAGATTCGTCTTGGCCTCCTCGCGCTCGCTGGCCGGCTGCACGAGCGAGGGCAGGAAGCGTACGCCGACGCGAAGGACAGATGGCTGAACGCCGGTCCGTCGTTCGTCGAGCGCGTGGAGTCCGTATCGCAGTCGTTGATGGCGCACGCCTCGAGAGGGCAGGAGATCGAGCACAAGTATCTCGTGCGCGAGTTACCGGCCCTGCCTGACGACACGACCGTCGTCGAGATCGAGCAGGGATACATACCGGGCAGGGAAATCGTCGAGCGTCTGCGTCGAGTGCGCTCGGTGGATGGCGAAGTCTTGCGCCATGAGCGAACGGTGAAGTTGGGCAAAGGCGTCGTGCGCACCGAGATCGAAGAGGAGATTCCCGCTGAGTTGTTCGCGCGCATGTGGCCGCTCACGGATGGGCGTCGGCTTCGCAAGCGCCGTCACGTGGCGCAGTGCGGACGACACACCTGGGAGGTCGACGAGTTCCTCGATCGCGACCTGGTTCTCGCCGAAGTCGAGCTCAGCGACGCGCATGAGGATGTCGACATCCCGGAGTGGCTCGCGGCCGTACTGGTGCGCGAGGTCACGGACGAACGCGAATACACGAACGCCGTGCTCGCGTCAGGAGATCGGCGCGTTTCCGAGGAGCCGGAGAAAGATCTCGAGCACGAGGACGAGGGACGTGCCAGCGGCGACGGCGCCACAGACGACGCGCGCATAACGAACCAGCGTCGCCTTGCGTCCAGCTCGCGCTGGCGCCGTGAAGAGCCAGCGGTCAGCGAGCCCCCAGGCGCCTAACGCGGACAACGCTACGCCGAGCGCGGCCACGCGCGGATACCCATGCAGGCCAAAGTCGAGCGCGAGGGGAATACCGAACTGCAGCAACTTGTAAATCCGGGAGGGGACGGTGGTTCGCGCGAAATGAGTCAATACGCCGCCCAACGTCGGCTCCGCGACGTCGGCTGAATGTTGCTCAGCAGTCCGGGTCGGCAGTCTCGTCACGGCGCCTTGAACGGGTTCATTTCCTCGAAGCTCGCGGGACGGACGAAGAGCGTCGCCGGCGGCGTCGTTCGATCGAGCTTCGTCGCGACCATGCTCACAGTCTCGCCGTTGCGGGACATCATGCGCATGCGGAGCACAACCGCACCGTTTTTGAACGTGCGCATGAGACTCGCCGTCGGCGAATTGCCGCCGACCGTCGCTGGGCTATCCGCGTCGATGTCCGTCGCGCCCTCGAAGTAGAGAAAGTGCCCCAGCCCAGTCGTGATGCACCATTCGTCACGAGGAGTGCTCTTGAGCGTGTACACATCGCAGGTGTAACCGGCGATTGTCTCCTGCCGGTGACTCGGCTTGATGTCTTCGAGCGCCTTGCGCACATCGTCTGTGTGCTCGTCGCCGCGCTGGCCCATCGCGTCGCGAAGCGTTTTGAGATTCGTCACCATGTACTTCTTCATGCCCGGCAGAACCGTGGTGACATTCCCGTTTCCATAATCGAAGATCTGATAGGTCTGAGCTTCGGGCGGCGCGTCGGCGGGGAGCACGAAATCCTGACGCACGAGCTTGTCGCGTGAGCTGATGCTGATCTGCATCTGCTTATCGCTCAACGTGACGTCGTAGGTGATCGTACCCGTAAAAGTTTTCTGCGCGCCGGCCCGTGCCGTGATCACGACGATCGGGATCAGGACGACCAGCTCACGAATGGAAAAGCGAATCGTCTTCACGGCGACGGCACCACCGTATTCGCTTCGACGAAGCCCGGCGGCACGGCGAAGAAATCCATCGAGGGCGTCGAGTGATCGATTCTGGTAGCAATCATGCTGATCTCTCGGCCGTCGGCGCTTGTCATGTGCACTCTCAGAACTGCTGCCCCATTCTTGAATTTCGTCGGCGCCGTGCGAGGCAACTTGTCGTCGTTGAGAAAGGCCGCCGTCGTGCCGGCGCGGAGTTGGCCCAGCTGACCCTCGAATGCGAGGAAATGACCCAGTTCGGTCGTGATACACCATTCCGCGCCGGGCGTGCTCTTGAGCGTGTAGATCTCGCACCGCAAGCCGAGGATCGACTCGCGACGGCCAGTTCCTTCGATGTCGGCGAGTCGCTCACGCTCGAGCGCGCGGAGCTCGGTGACCGATCGGGGATCGCCGAGCGACTCACGGAATGTGCTGATCATCATCCGCGTGAAGCGCTTCGTCGAAGGAGAAATCGTGGTGATCGTTCCGTGTTCGTAGTCGAACACTTCGTATGTCGTTGTCACGACGCCGACCGAATCCGGAAGGCTCGTGTCCTGTCGAACCCTCTTGTTGCGAGCCGTGATGACGAACTGGCTCGGCTTGCCATCGAGGACAACGTCGTAGCTGACGCTGCCCTCGAAGACCTTTTGTGCGCCGGCGGATACGCGCACCGAGCTCACGATCAGAAGTACGAAGACAACGACGTGTGAGACGCGCATGATCTCCAGGGCTACTCGATTGGCTCCCCCTTTTTCACCTGGGGCACGCCGTCGCTCATCCACTTCGGTTCCGGCTTGTCCATCAGGTAATGATCGAAGAACTGCTTCATCCTGATCTGAAAATCCTTCTGGTTCTCCTTTCGCGCCAGATGGTGCGGCTCGCCCGGATACGACAACAGGATGACGTGCTTCCCCCAACGACGCGCCGCACCGTAGAACTCCAGGCCCTGGTGCCAATCGACGGCGTTGTCGGCGGTGCCGTGAAGGATGAGGAAGGGGGTGGAGATGTCACGAACATGGAAGATCGGCGACTGATCTTCGTAAAGGTCCTTTGCCGTCCACGGCGTGGCGCCGTCGCCCATGCGCACCTGTCCGAGCTCCATGATCCCTTGCTGCAAGGTGCCCGTGCCCGGGTAGGTCTCGTCATAAAAGCTGATGAGATCCGTCGGCGGGGCACCGGTGACCACAGCAGCGAACAGCTTCGAGCGAGTGAGGATATACGAGCTCTCATAACCGCCCCAGCTGTGCCCCTGGAGCCCAATGTGCTGCGGATCCGCATAGCCGAGCTCGATGACTTTCTTCACGGCGCTCTCGACGCAATCGACCGCTGAACTGCCGGGCTTACCAATTTCATAAACAACGTCCGGCTGGAGCACGAGATACCCGTTGGACGCATAGGTCGAGATGTGGGGCCGGTCGTCGTACACGGGCATGGAGAACGTGTGATGCGTGTTCGACATGATCTCGTAGAAATACACCAGCATCGGATACTTCTTGCCTGGCTGGTATCCCGCGGGGAGGGTCAGCGTCCCTTGCAACTTCTTCCCTTTGCCGTTGGTGTACTCGATGAGGACCTTGCTCCCCCAGGCGTACTCGTTGAGCTGCGGGTTGGCGTCCGTCACCTTGCGCGGTGAGGCGAACGCTGTCGTCGATACCCAGTAGTCGGGGAATTCCTTGAAGGTTTGCTCGGTGAAGACGACGCGATCGGCCTTCTCCGCTTTCTGCGCCTGGCCGATTTGCTTGTCGGCAAAGACGAGGGGCACGGGCGCCTTGCCGAACGACGCGGTCCAGTAGCCCGTCTTCTTCGTCCACTCGCCATACGCGGAAAGGAGGACCGGTTTCGACAGATCGAGTCCCTCGTCATCGTCGCCGCCGAGGTCAGTGCCGAAGATGCCGCCGCCGCGGCCGCCTCGGCCCGCACGCCGGTCGAGCCTAACGACGCGGAACTGAATCTGCTGCGCCGTGCCGACGCCCTGGGTGAGCTCGATCGCCTTCCCGCCATCGAGCGGAATGGCCCACACGTCGTACTTGTGGTTGAGGAGGACATACTTTCCGTCCTTCGACCAACCGGCAACGCCGTACGTTGGCAGCTCATACGGGTGATCGTCGTCGACATCGACGAAGCTGAGCTTCTCGCCGTCGTCGAGATCGACCGTCTTCATCGTCTCGAGGTTCACGGCCTTGACGTGCTTGTCCTTGAGGTAGAGGAACCACTTGCTATCCGGGGACGTCCCCATCGTCCTGACGACCGTGCGCTCGATGAGCGTCCGCTCACCAGTTTCGGTGTTCACGCGATAATAATCCGCGTGGCCGCCGCCCCAGGCGACTTCGCCCCGATACGTGCTGTCGTCGCGGCCGATCGCCCATTTGCCGTTGGCGGTCGGGACCACCTGTGTCATGTCTTCGCTACCGAGCTTCACGAAGCGCTTGGTTGCCAGCACGATCGACGCGGGCGTCGTCGTTCGGCGCAATTGCTGGATGCGGATCATCTGCACCGACTGCGGATCGGGATCCTTCCAGTGCCAGACGTCGACGTTCGCCTGCGGATCGCATTCGCTTCGCTCCGAGCAGACGTCGCTCTTCGCCGTCTCGGCGTCCTGCTGCTTGATGCCGACGAAGACGCGTGAGCCGTCGCGGCTGAAGCGCGGCGATGAGTACTCGCTCAAGACCATCATCTTGGGGAACGAGGCGTCTTTCGAGGGATCGTACTCGACTTTCATCGACTTCGGCGTGCCAGGCTCGGACCAGGTGAGAAGCACGTTGTCGCGCTGCTTCTTGTCGCTCGCCTTCGTGCCACGCAGCACGGCGAGGTTCGACCCATCCGCGCTCCATTGGACCTGATCGTAGATCTGTGCGGCGCCGTCGAGTGTCTTGGTCCCGCCGCTCGCGAGGTCGATCAGGTAGACGCCGTTCCCGAGGTGCTCGGCGGCGTCGATGGTGTAGGCGAGGAGACGTCCGCTGTCGTCGAAGTCGTATTGATTCACGTTCCCGACGTTGCGGCTGGCGCCTGACGAGAGATCGCGGAGCAGCAGATCGGCGCCGTCGTGCGTCGTGTCCGCCACCGCCTTGTTCGTACGGACGGCGAGCCAGTGTCCGCCCTTGGCGAACTTGAAGCTCGCAGCGTTAGGCACGTCGACCTTCGCGCCGCTCTCGAGGTCGAGAAGCTCGAACCTGCGAGCCGTCGCTTCGGCCGCCACGGCCGCGCCGGCGCCGCCACGGCCCCCGCGTCCACCTTGCGCGCCCCGTCCGCGGCCTTTCGAGCCGGGCGAGTTCAGGTAATAGCCAATGAAGCGCGAGTCGTCCGAGAAAGCTGGCCCGTTGGCCGCCGCCGCACCGAAACCGCCGCCGCCATCGCCACGGCCCGCGGCGGGCGCGGTGCCGGCGTTCACGCTGTACACCTTGTCGCCGTCGAGCAACTTCACGAACAAGGTCGCGTCGCCGTCGTTGGGTTGCAGCGTGTACGTCATCCACTTCCCGTCAGGCGAGATCGCCGTCGACGTGATCCGATTCCAGCGGCCATAGTCCTGCAGGTTCAGAACTTTGAGGGCGCCTGGGTCTTTCCTGTTCGTCGCTCCCTGCTGGGAGGGGACACCGGTGTTGGCCTGGGCGAGGGCGCTGCTGGAGGAAATGCCGAGAAAGGCGAACGCGAGCGTAGTTCGCCGCAATGCGGCGAAGGAGGACGGGCGGGACATCGATTCTCCGGGAGAGCGTGACGCTCAACTATACGCCGCAGCGGGGCAGGGCGCTGGCACCCTGAGCACCGTCAAGCAGTTGCGTCGTCCCCCCTACGCCAGCTTTGGCTTCCAGATCGCGGCGTCGATGATCGACCAGAGATGGACCAACCAGCCCAAGAGGATGAACCAGAGCGCCGCGGCGAGACAGAACTGGAAGATGGCCATCAAGAGACGGCCCTGAAGCAGTTGACCGAGACCCGGAACAAAAAGACTGCACAGCGCGGCGATGACGTTTCCGGCCGAGCCCTGACCTGACATTGCGATTCCTCCGAGAGAGTGGAGCGGGCGCGAACGCGCGCCTTGTGCACTACGGCGATGGCGCGACTGCGGATTCGTCGTTAGGCGTTCGTGTCCCTGTCGTCGAGGCCCGCACGGCGCGCGATCGCGCGCTTCATCCAGTCCGGCGCCGAGAGGGCGGCAACATCCGCCTGCTCCACACGACGGCCGGCCAATTCCCAGTCGATCACCGGCGCAACCTCGTCGTCGGCGCCCGCGAGACTCGCCAATGCCCGTTCGACCACGGGCGCCCCATCGGGCACCATCATGCCAAACTCGACCTCGGCACGCCGGCAGAAACGCTCGTGCTTCGCCGCGCAGGACGGATCGTACCTGACGCCGGCATTGTCGAGTCGCGCGTGCATCGCTTCATGGAGGATCGTCGCCGCGACCTGCGTCGGCGTGAACTCGCGGTTGACGACAAAGGTGAGCTCGACGAGACAGATGCGCGTCTCGGGGAAGTAGGCGCCGCGACAGGGGAATCGCCGGATCTGGATGCGCGCGAAGTCGCGATGCATGCGGCGAAAGTGGGACGGCTGATGCCGCTCGATCAGCCCGAGCGCGGCGTCGAGACGCGAGAACACGTCCTCGCTCTCGATGTCGGGTCGCGTGTTGCTGAGTGTGATGGGGAACCCGCGGACGAGACGGTCCTCGGGCAAGTCAGCGCCAGCGCGACGGAGCAGAGTTTTTATCTTGCTAAACATTCTCGTTACCGGGGAGCTAATGTGCCGCGCTCAGCGCTGTGCCCCTTCCCGCCAGATCGGTCGTGCGTTCCCGCCGGCGTCTTCATAGAACTTTACCGCGCCCGGGACCTGTGCCTTGGCGACGAGAATGATCTGGCCGAGATGCAGCGCAAAGTGTTGAACTACCTGATACACGGCGTCGAGCACCGACACATCCCGGGCTTGTACACGGCGACGCTCGGATAGTTGCTCGGGACGAAGCTTGACCAATACCGCGTCGGCCTCGTCGAGCGTTTGCTCGATACGGCGCATCAACTCCTCGCGCGTTGCCCCTTCGCGCGTCGCGAACTCGCCCGCCCGGTTGCGGACATCCGCTGCGCCGCCGACCGCGCCGACGATCCACTGCCGAACATTGCCATCGAGGTGCATCACCAGATTGCCAACGCTGTTCGACTCCTCGTTAGGTCGCCACCACAACATGTCTGGCGGAAGCGTGTCCATGGTCCTCCGCAACTTGATGCGGAACTCGTCGGTGAGATAGGCGCGAGAGCGGTCGATGAAATTCTGCTCGACTGGCATAAGGGCTCGGGGCTAGGGGCCTAGGGGACCAGCATTCGTTCGCGCTCTGCGCTCCGTGCGCCACGCACTACACATCGTGCGCATGCTCGGCGTCGTCGAGCGCAACGTCGGCCATCTCGAGTTGCACGTGCGATACGAGATCGCGCGCGGCGTTCCAGTCGCGACGCGCAATGCGCAGGGACACGCGTCCGCCGGTCGCCGTCGGGACGAGCTCCAGCGGGCCGATGCCCATGGTGCGCAATTCGATGTGCGGCCTCCACCAACGCCGGCGCAGGTCGATGCCTGCGAGATGAGCGGTCGGCAGCACGAGACGCTGCGCCGGCACGGACTGTCGCAGATTGCGCACGCTTCCACTCTCGATCTCGCTGATCTCGATGCTTCCCGACCACTCGAGGGTCAAACGATCGCTCTCCCACCGAGCGATGCCGTGCACCTGGTACACCTTCGACTGCACGCGTCCACGGTCGACATTCGTTTCCTTGCCGAGCGCGAGCGAGAAGGGAACGGCCAGTATGGGCATCAGTCAGCCGTGCGGCGTGCCCGACGACGATGGCTTGCGGGCGACACATCGATCGCCAGCGCGATGATGAGTCCGATCACGGGCCAGAGGGTCCACTGGCCGCCGAACCAATGCAGGACTGCCGTATACCAGAGCATTGTCGTCGGCAAGAAGATGAAACCCAAAACCGGGTACAACGGCGTCTGAAAGATTCCGTTGAACCACGTCGACAGGAAATACAGGCAGAGAATGACCAGCCGCGGCGCGGCGAGCGCCAGAATCAATAAGAGGCACGGCATAGGGCGAATTCTGGGCTTTTCGATTGCATGCGGGAAGAGGCAGCAACGTGCTTGCCATTCGGCGGCTTGGTCTGCTTCTTCGTGGACATGACGACACTACGCTTGGCCGCGCTCCTCGTTGCAATTGGCTCGTTCAGGACATCGCCACCACCCGCGTACGAGGTGTACGCGGTCCGGTTTGCGACCGTCGAGGGCTATCCGACGCGCTATCTCGTTGCCGGCGCGGACTCGACACGGCGAACGACGCTCGCGTTTACGCTCTGGCTCATTCGCGGTGGCGGACGGACGGTTCTCATGGACGCCGGTTTCTATCGCGACAAGTTCGTCTCGCGCTGGAAGCCGACCGGCTTCGCCAAGCCGAGCGATGCCCTCGCCGTGCTCGGCGTAAAGCCAGAAGATGTTACCGACATCGTCATCTCGCACGTGCACTGGGATCACCTCGACGGCGCAGATCTGTTTCCGAAGGCGCGTGTCTGGCTGCAGCGCGACGAGTACGAACACTACACCAACGACAGCGGTGCAGTCCTCGACCGTGCGATCGACGCCGATGACGCAAAGATGCTTGCCGCGCTCAAGCGAGCCGGCCGCGTGCAGCTCATTCCCGGCGACTCGATCGAAATCATGCCGGGGATCACGGTATTCACCGGTGGAAAGCACACGTTCGCGTCGGAGTTCGCGACGGTGCACGCGAGTCTCTCCGGCGGCCGCACGGGCACGATCGTCCTCGCGAGCGACAATGCATATCTCTACGAGAATCTCGAGCGCCATCGGCCCATCACGCAGTCGCTCGATACGACGTCGAATCTCCGGGCGCAGGCGCGAATGGCGACGTTGGCGTCCGAGGCGCGACTCATCGTGCCGGGCCACGACGTCGAGGTGTTCACGCACTTTCCGAAACCCGGGAACGGCATCGCGCGCATAGAATGAAGATCCAGTTTCTCCTCGTGCCGTATGATTCCGGCAGGCGCGAGTGGCGGATGGGGCGGGGACCGTCGTTTCTCCTTCGACACGGCGTCGGGAGTAGCATTCGCGCACTCGGACACGAGGTCGACGCGGAGTACATCGAGCCCGGAAGCGTGGATCAGTCAAACCCGCCTGCATCAACCGAGATCGCGACGAGCTTCTCGCTGTACCGGCAGGTTGCGGAGCGCGCGCGTGAAGCGCGATTACGCGAGGCACTGCCGATCGTGCTCGGAGGCAACTGCGGCGTCACGTTAGGCGCAATCGCGGGCCACGGCACGGCCGGCGTACTGTGGCTCGACGCGCATGCTGACTTCAATACACCGGAGACGACGGCGAGTGGATTTCTCGACGGGATGGCGCTGGCAACCCTCACGGGGCGCTGTTGGCGCACGATGGCGTCACGAATTCCTGGTTTCGCTCCCGTGTCTGACGAGAACGTCGTGCTCGCTGGAGTGCGAGACCTCGATCCACCCGAGGAAGTTCTTCTCGAGCAATCGCAGGTGACGGTGGTCCGTGGAGTGGAGACGCTCACTCCCGCACTGGACGCTCTGCGCGAGCGTGTGAGTCGGTTGCACTTTCATCTCGACGCCGATGTTCTGGATGCGGAACTGGCGCGCGCGAACTCCTTCGCCGCGCGCGGCGGCCTAACGATTCCGCAATTGGCCGACGTCGCTCGGCTCGCCGCGGCGCGGTTCGAGATCACCTCGGTCGCGGTGACGGCGTACGATCCGGCGATCGATACATCGGCCTCGGTTCCACCGGCGATCGCCGCGGCTCTCGAGGCGCTTCTCTCATCCGGCACTCACTAGCACTGGAAAAGTGCTAGTGAGTGACCGGTGCTCAGAACACTGTTTTCAACGTTGTGAATATGGCTCGTGGCTGTCCGGGATCCACGATATGACCGGCGACCAACTCGGGATATGCACGATCGAAGACATTGCGCACGCCGACCTCGAGGCGCACCGATCGCCATTGAGCCGTGCCGCTCACGTGCGCGAGGCCGTATGAGCCGAGCACGACGCCCGGCTCGTCGAACGGCGAATACGGTCCGACCCAATTACCGGCCAACCGGACACTCCACCATGTCCGCGACGGCGCGATCTGCAGTGCCGCCGTGCCGACGTATTGTGCCGTGTTGTACACGCGCAGCCCGTCGAGGGTGGCGGGCGGTTCCGTCTCGTCTTCGGAAACGGCGACGAGATGGTCGTAGCGCGCATCGAGAAACGTCCAGTTGGCATCGATGCTCGCCGTGGTGGTCACCGGGACACGCGCGTCGAGCTCGAGACCTTGCCGGCGACTGGCACCGCCGTTGCTCGCTTGCCCGGTGAGTGGGTTGAACGTTTGCTCATTGCTGACGTTCATTCGGAAGACCGTGGCCGTCGCACTGAACGGCAAACCACTTACCTCGCGGTCGAACTTGAGCCCGGTCTCGTAATTCCAGGCGACGATCGGCGCGAGCGTTGGATCGCTGATCACGCCGTCAGTCGAGCGGAAGCCTTTTGAGGCATTCGCGTAGAGACCGAGATCCGAGGTGAGATGCAGCAGCGCGCCAGCCTTTGGCGAAAAGACGCCGTGGGTCGCGCTGAGCGCCGAGCTTCCATCATCCGGGACGCTGCGCGTTCCCAACTCGTCGAAGCGCGCGCCCAAGTCGAAGCGCAACCGATCGCCGACGTCATAGTGCGACTGCGCGAAGAGGGCCCCTGACAGCTGCCGGGCCATGATCAGGGCGTTGATCGAATCGCGAACGCGCGCGGTGGTGAAGTAGTTCTCGTAATTCGTGTGATCCCAGCGTTCTTCCGTGCCGAACGTGATCTCGCCGTGCTCGCCCTCCCACGTGAGCGCACTCGTTAGGCCGTAGCCATAGCGATGGTCCTCCTCCTCCGTCTGGCTACCCGATCCCTCGAATCGGCCGCCGGCCGGTGGAATCGTGAGAAATAGCTGCCAGCGTCCCTGCGTCGCGTAGACCGTCGTTCGCCACAGCAGCGCGCTCGAGATGAAACGCAGACTCACCCGCTCCTGGCCTCTTTGCTTGAAGCCGCCGTCGCTCGGGTTCGAGACGACGCGGTAGTCGTGCGCCGCGAACTCGTCTTCGCTCAGGAACCCCGCCGACCGCCAGTGTGTGCCATACAGCTCCGAGCCGGCATCGATCGTCCAGCCGGGCGCGATGTCGTGCACGATACGAGCGTGGCCCTGACCGAGATCGAATCCGGCGTTCGGCCGGAACCCGTCCTCGTGCTGATATCGCGCACCGAGCACGCCGCCGCCTCGCGCGCCGTGATCGAAGCCCGTGAGAAGCATTGCATCGCCGCTGCCAAACGAGCCGCCTTCCGCCGTGAACTCGGTGCCGCGCATGCGCTCGAGCGTGCGCACGTTCACGACGCCCGCGAGCGCAAAGTTGCCGAACAGGGCGCTCGTCGGACCGCGCACGACGTCGATGTCGCGCACGCCGCCGGGAAACAGCAAGCTGAAATCATTGTAACCTTCGGCGTGTCCGTTGATCGGCTCGTTGATTGGCACGCCGTCGATCCACAATGCAAGATCGGTCGAGTGGTCGGAGCTGAAGCCACGCAACGACGCGTCCGAAGCGAAGCCCGGACCCTGTCCTTGCTGGTGCACCTCGAGTCCAGCCGCCTGCCTCAGCAGGTCGTACGGACTGTTGGCCGGGGTGACCTCGATCGTCGATGCGTCGATATGCGTCGCGTCGATCGGTTCGACGCGCGCGGCGGGCGTGGCGACGATCGTCACCGGACGCAGCACCGTGCGGCGGAGCGAGTCGCGCGAGGCGCTGTCAGAGCGCGGTGGAGTGGGCGGAGGCTGCTGCGCCGAGGCGCCCAACGATAGGCCGCACAGCGCAGTACAAGCGACGGACGCAAGCGCGGCCGCGCGAAAAAGCGGGGACATGACGGTTCCGGATCTGAGGGACGGACGCGGCGCAATCATCGCCACGTCGGGCCGTCGCGGCGCCCGAATGGCGCCGCGCACGCAATCATCCGGCGATCGCGGGTGGGCCGAGTGCGGGAGGGAGAGTGATCTGGACGTCCGCGGACCTAACGAGTCTCGGGACGGTGACGTCCGGTTCTACGAAGCTGACAATGCGGGTTGGCGCGATCGTCGGTGTCGTCGCGAGCTGCGCACGCGCACCCGGGCAGCACGCGCCAGGACAGGTGCAATTATGGTGGCTCTGCGGAGTGTGCTGGTGCTGCGGGTGATGCGACGCATGTGACGAGGTGCGGCCGACGTCGTGCACCGGGCATGCGTGGATGGCTGCGGGGTCCGCGGTAAAGACCGCGAGCCAGCAGCCGAGCAGCAGCGAAGCAGCTCGTTGAATCCACGAGACCGAGCGGGAACGCATCGGCACAAAGTTAAGGTTCGCGTCAGGCGGCCAGAAGGCCGCAGCGGAAAAGACCGCGATATAGAAACGCAAAGCGGGCGCAGATGCGCCCGCTCCATAGAATCCTGTCCTCGTTGAACTGGTTCGGGGTCGTTAGAAGATGATCCCACCCCCGCCGCGGATGACCGTGCCTGGATTCTGGGGGAACCTTCCTCGGCGACCGCGGCCGTCAGATCGCGGGTCGCAGTGATCACCGTCGACGACACCACCGCGGAGGATTGCGCCGAAGATACCCCCGATAATCGATCCGATGCCATCGCCAGTGCCCGGGCTGCGACCGCCGCCGTTGCCGGCGCCTGGGTTCGGACCACCGCCATCGTGCCCGTGGGCGCCCTCGCCGCCATTCGGATTGGTCGGCGTTGGCGATGGACGCGGAACTGCAGGGGCCGATGGATCGGGCACCTGCTCGGTGGTCGGCGAAGGCGCCTTCTGCGTGACCTCGGTTTCCGGCTCTTCGGCGTTCGCGACCACCGATGGCTCCGGACGCGCCTTCACGGTTGGGTGCTTAGACCTCACGGCCTTTGGACCGGAGGTGGCTTTCTTCAACGCTTTCGAGGGCGAAGGAGCTGGAGAAGTCGGTATTTCGGTGAGAGGGAAGCTCGACGCCGCCTGTTGCGAGGCCAGGTCGAGGCCGGACGAGGACGCGAGCTGCAGGTCTCGTTTGAGATCGTCGCTCATCGCTCTCTTCGCCGGCGTCCCATTTCTCCCGCACGCTGCGACAACCACGGCCGACATCGCGACCGCGAACATCGAGGATCTCAGGACCGTACGCACGTGTGCCTCCAAATAGAAGCGTCCACCCGACATGCGGTGGGGTGTGGTTGCATGCGAGGCGTCGCGCGCTTCTATAAAGCAGCAGCTACACCAGCGCGTAACCGCGCCGATCATGCGTTAATTGCTGCAAATGCAGAAGTTGCGTCCTCCAGTCGAGACAAAGCGATCTCACGGTGTGGACACTTGACCTCGCCGCTACAGGACGGATCACACGGGTATTATCCGGAACCCTCGTTAGCCGATTCCCCTTCCGGACATGCGACATGCTCCGTCTTTCGACGTTGCCCATAGCTGCCCTGGCGCTCATTGCCGTCCTCGGCTGCAGTGGCGGCGCCGATCTCACTCCGGCCGAGCGCACTGCAATCGCGAGCGAGATCGACGCGAAAGTGCGGTCGGCGTACGATCTGTCGGTGCCGAACGCAGAGCAGCGAATGCTCGCGTTGTATGCCGATACTGGGCGGATCGTGTCGGCAAGTGGTGGGCGGGTTGTTGCGTCGCGCGATACGCTCGCGAAGGGTATCGAGCTGTTCTGGCAGAACGTTGGGGTGAACATGCGCCAACCGAAGTGGATCTGGACGCACACCTATGTCGACGTGCTTTCACCCGAGTCGGCGGTGTTCACGGGGACGTACCGCGTGCCGCATCTCACGCCGCGCGGTCAGCCGCACGAGTTGGCGGGGGCGATGACACTCGTGTTCGAAAAGCGCGGATCGAAGTGGGGTGTGGTGCAGGAGCACCTGTCGGATGTACCGGTTGCCGACATGGCGATGGATTCGACCATGAACATGAAAGACGCAACTGACCGCCGTTGATCAGTTGCGCCCTTCATTGCTCACTGCACGGCCCCCGCTGCCCCCGCGCGCCTTGGATCAGCTCCTGCCGTCACGACGCCATCGTGGATCGTAAGCGCTGCGCCGTATCCTTCCCGCAGCTCTCCAAGCAACGACACGAGTCGCGGACGATACCCTAACGACACCAGACGGCGCATGACCTCGGGTGAGAAGCCATCCTCGAGCTCGACGACGATGCCGCTGTCGGATGGACCGCGCGAGCCCGGCAGAAACCGTGGGAGCTCGAGCGCGGACTGCGGGTCGAGATGCTGATCGATGATGCCGACGAGTGTCTCGAACACGGCGGACGTGATCCACGCATTGCCGGCCGCGCCGACGGCCGCTACCGGTTTGGGCGTTCGCCCCGAATCGAAGACGATCGTCGGAGCGATGGTGCTGCCGTGGCGTGCGAAGGGAAGGCGTGCGCCGTACGCGTTCGGGTCTGTGCTGTACGACGCGAGCTTGTCGTTGTAAATGAAGCCGAGTCCGGGGGTAACGTAGAAATTCCCGCCCCAGGTGCCTAACGTCTGCGTGACGGCGACGACGTTGCCGTCGGCGTCGGCGACCGTGAAGGCGGTCGTGCCGGCCGCGTGGTGAAAATGCGTGGAGTCGCCGTCGTCAGCGTCGGGTGTCTTCGTCGCGGCACAGGGGAGCGAATCGCTGCGGAGGAGGTCGAGGCTGAGCGCCTTGCGCGAATCGAAACAGCGCCAGCGCGCCCGCGCTGTGTCACGGCTGGTGAAGGCCTCGAGGTTCACGGGCCAGAGTCCGGGATCGGCGATGCGATTGCGGCTCGATGGAACGAGGAGCCACGCCGAAAGCATCGCGTGCAGCGTCGCCGGATCTTCCGTGTATGGTTTAGGGTCTTTGTATTGCTCGAGGAGGTTGAGCGTGCTGACAAGCTGGGCCCCGCCCGCGACGGGCGGTGCGCTCGAGTACAGCGTGAATCCGCGATAGCTCCCCGAGACCGGGTCGCGTTCGGCGGCGTAATATCGCGAGAGGTCGGTCAGCTGCATCGCGTTCCCCTTGCCGCGGAGGTCGGCGACGATGCGGCGGGCAATCTCACCGCGATAGAAGGCGTCGGCGCCGCCTTTCGCGATCTGCTCCAACGTCCAGGCGAGATCGGGATTGCGGAGCGTGTCCCCCGCATGGAGAGGTTGTCCGTTCCGGAAGAAGAGCGCGCGCGGTCCGTCGTACTTGAGAAAATGCTCACGCTCGGTGGCGAGCGTCGCCGCGAGGCCCTCGCTGACGACGCATCCATCGCGAGCGGCACGGATTGCCGGTGCGAGGATGTCTGCCCAGCTCACTTTGCCGCTTCCATATTTTCTGACGGCGAGATACATGGCGGCGACCGTACCGGGCACGTTGGCGAGCACCGGTCCGTCGTCGGGGAGACGGCCGTTCGGCGCGAGGGCGCCGTTGGCGAGCCCCGCGTCTTCCGGGACCCGCGACATGAATTCAATCAGTCGCGGAGTCTTCAGGTTCGTGCGATACACGAGCATCTCACCGTACCCGCCTGGGCCGCTCGCGTCTGGCTCGACAACGCCTAACGTGAAGGACACCGCGGCTGCCGCGTCGACGACATTGCCGCCCTTGCGAAGGATCTCGATTCCCGCCGCCGTCGCAACGGGGTGCGCGCTCGAGATTGCCGCGCGGCCTGACGCCGTCGATCGATACGAAGGGCGCTCGCGAAGCATCGCGTGCAACACGTCGCGAAGCTCGTCCTCGGTGCGCGCGGCGACCGCGCGCGGACGATATCGGCCGACGAGCGACTCCCACCTCGTACGCGCGGCGCTCGCGAAGGGCCCGTTATAGTACAGCGTCGTCGTCCGCGTCGCGAGCTCGTCGAGCGCAGCAGCATTGTGACGCATCCGTTCGTCGTCGCGTGTGAATGGCGCCGTCGCGGCAGCCGGCGCGGCGCCAATTCCAGCATCGGGAATGGGAGGGACATCGACCGTCCAGATTCCACTCGGCGCGCTCAAGAGATCGTGCGCCTCACGATCGCCGAGACGGTTGGGATCGCCGTTGTAGTCGACGTCCTCGTCAGGCAGCTCGACCAGCGTCAGGTGATTGGCGTCCGGATTCCATGCCGTCGCCGCGTGCCGAGCGCTCACGAGATTCGTATAGTGTCCGTCGATCGGGACGACGTAAACGCCGCGACGCGGAGCCGCGGTCGTGTAGGTGAGCCGCTCGCCGTTAGGCGACCAGGAGGGGTGCTCGATCCCGGCCGCGGCCAGGACGGTCGTGTCGGCCCCGCGGAGGTCGGCGGCCGCGGCAAGCCGCCGAATGACGAGTCGCCGCCCCGACTCCGCGAGCTCGACGAACGCGACACGTTCGCCATTCGCCGAGATCGCTGGCCATCGCTCGGCGATGTGCTCGTTCGTCAGGCGATGCTCGTTCCCATTCGTCTCGCGAACCCAGATGCGTGCTGCGCTGCCGCGGCCGCGGACGAAGAGAATCCGGCCGTCGGCGGCGATCGCCGGTTCCCCTTCGTCGTCGGCAGTGCCGAGCACGCGCGTCGGCGCCGCCGCGGCGCCCGTGTCGCCGAGCGCGACGCGCCAAATGTCGAAGTTGCCGCCACGGTTCGAGGAGAAGACCAGCAACTTACCGTCGGCGGTCCACGCGGGCTCGCGATCCCAGCCTTGGCCGGCGGTGATGCGCGTCCATTTCGCGTCCCTTGACACGATCCACAAGTCGCCGCGCACGCTGAGAGCGAGCCGGCCATCCGGTGCATAGGCAGGGTCGCGAGCGCCGGCGACAGTTGGCGATTGTGCGCGCGCGGCAACGATGGGGAGAATGAGGAGCCAGGTGATCAGGCGCATCACACAACGTTAACGGCGCAACAGCCATTCGCTAATCGGCTCGCAACGCAACGTTCGGATCGACACGCGTCGCCCGACTGGCTGGAACGAGACTCGCCAATACCGCCACTCCGAGCAGCGTCAGTGTCGCCAGGACATAGATCAGCGGATCCTTTGGCGAAACGCGATACAGGAGGGGCGCGATAAAGCGCCCGGCGACGAGCGCGATTGTCCCGCCGATGACGATGCCGGCGATAGCGACGCGGAGTCCGCTACCGACGACGAGCCGCAGGACATCGCGGGCCTGCGCGCCAAGCGCGATTCGGACGCCGAGCTCGTGACTTCGCTGCGTCACATTGTACGCGATGACGGAATACAATCCAACGGCAGCGAGCAGCAGAGCGAGTCCACCGAATAGAGCGAACATCGTTGCGCCGAGGCGCCACGGGCGCACGTTGGGCTCGAGGATTTTGGTCAGCGGCGTCACCGTTACGTACGAGACTCCCGGCATCACCCGCTGGAGCTCGCGCCTAACGGTGCCGACCATGTCCGCGGCCTCGCCACGCGTCCGAACGAAGAGCCCATTTCCACCGTTGCCGGTCTGACTCACCGGTGCGTAGTACTGCAGCCCGGCGGGCTCCGTGAGGTTCCGATCGACGATGTCGGCAGCGACGCCGACGACGGTCGAGCAGGGCATCGTGTCGGCGCCGATGCGAATGCACTGGCCTAACGGTTCGGCTTTCAGGAAGGCCCTTCGCGCCATCGACTGGCTGACGACGATTACGCGCGGCGCGTTCTCCACGTCCGCGGCGGTGAACCCACGTCCGCGAATAATGCGCGTTCCCATCGTCGCGAAGTAGCTCGGCGAGACCGTGTTAAACAGAAAATCGCCGCGGATCGAGTCTTTCGCCTGGGTGAAGAGATCGTTGCTCCAACTCATCCAGAAGGGCACGGAAACTGTCAACGTGGCGTCCGCCACGCCCGGAAGGGCGTGCGCACGCTCGACGAGATCGCGGCGGAGAGCGAGCCCCGCGACGGAATCGAGATGCATCCCGCGCATCTCGATCGAGACGAAGAGTATGCGCGGCGTGTCGTAGCCGAAGTCGAGCTCGTGCACGTTGCGCAAGCTGCGCACGAAGAGTCCCGTACCGACGAGGAGTACCACGGAGAGCGCTCCTTGCACGACGAGGAGCACGGTCCGTGTCCGCGAACGATGGTACGTGCCTTCGCGCGCGCCGGCCTTGAGAGCCGCCGAGACGTCGGTGCGGCGGGCGAGGAGAGCGGGCGCGAGCCCGGTCAGCACGCCGACGCCGACCGCCGCAAGGCTCGTGAAGATGAGCATTCGTGAATCAGCGAAGAGCGGCGGCCACTCGACGTCGGGGAGCATCGCCGAGCGCAGAATCGTCCCGCCCCACTGCGCGACGGCAAGGCCGGCGGCGGCACCGAGGACGGCGAGCACCAGACTCTCGGTCAGGAGCTGAACGAGCAGGCGTCCCCGGCTCACGCCGAGTGCGACGCGGACCGCGATCTCACGTCGCCGCCGGAATGCTCGTGCAAGGAGAAGGTTGGCGACGTTCGCGCACGCGATGATCAACACGATCACCGAGACGCCGACGAGCCAGGTCGCGACTTTCGAATTCGCACCCTGATTCGGTCCTCGCTCCTTGAGCACGGAGGCGACCACCGCCCGCGGTCGCGCAATGTCGATCGGCGTGTGCCGCTCCTGCGCGAGGTAGCTCCGCTTATATGCGTTGGTCAGATCGGCGTTGGCGGCGACCTCAGTCACCAACGGCTTCCGCCTGACGAGCATCTCCATCCAGGTCATGTTGTGCGACGTGTACCACTTCGACGCGTCGACCATACCGGCGACGAAGATGTCGCTCACTCCGGTACTGATTGGAATGAATGCGACGGCGCCGACCGGATCCATGCCCACGAATCCGCGCGGCGCGACGCCCACGATCGTGTAGGTACGTCGGCCTAACGAGATCGACTTGCCGAGGACGTCGCGGCTGCCGCCGAAGCGGGTCTGCCAGTAGGTATAGCCGAGCACGGCGACCGTCGCTCCCTCGGGCGTGTGGTCCTCCGACGGGCCGAAGTAGCGGCCGAGCGCTGGCGGGGCGTCGAAGAAGCGCCAGAAGGCCGCGCTCACCATGCTCACGCGCCGCTCGGCAGTCTCCTGCCCGGTGTCGACGGCGAGGTCACAGTAGAAGAACGCGGCGGTCTGCGAGAATGACGTCGTGTAGTTCGTGAGCTCCACGTAGCGCTTGTAGCTCATGTTCGGCGTGAGCTGCTCCACGCCATCGAAGCTGCGGCCGAGATAGACGACGTTCGTTTCCGTGGCCGCGGCGAGGAAGGGCGGTGGACGCAACAGCAGTCGGTCGATGATGCCGAACATCGTCGCGTTGGCGCCGACGCCGAGCGCGAGCGCAAGGACGACGACGGCGGTGAATGACTTAGTCGCCCGCAGCCCGCGGACGGCGTAGCGGAGGTCTTGCAGGATCGCGCTCCACCATTCGGCGCGCCTCGCGTGCTGAGCCCGAGAGCGATCGATCGCCTCGAGGCGGGTCCGTGTGCGTTCGACGTCGCCAAAGCGGCGTTCTGCTTCGCGGTGCGCGTCGGACTCGCACATGCCACTGTCCATGTAGTGCCTCACGGTCATGTCGAAGTGGAAACGCAGCTCGTCGTCGACGGCGCGCGCGACGCGGCGCGGGCCGAGGTCGATCCGGAACAGGCGACGAATGCCGCGGGGTAGCACGAGTGGCTAGTGGCTAGTGGCGGGTGCGTGCGCGACCTGGAGCACCTTGAAGACCGCGCGCGCATAACGAGCAAAAACGTCGGTCTGGCTGCGCAATTGCTTCCGGCCGACGGCCGTGAGCTCGTAGTACTTGGCCTTGCGGTTGTTCTCGGATACACCCCAGTCGCTCGCGAGGAGACCGCGTTTTTCCATACGGTGGAGCGCGGTGTAGAGCGCACCTTCCTCGATCTGGAGATCGTCGTCGGTGGTGTCGCTGATCCAGCGAGCAACCGCATACCCGTGCATCGGCCCCCAGGTGAGGGTTTTCAGGATGAGCAAGTCGAGGGTGCCCTGGAGGAGGTCGAGGTCGGCCACGTTAACCCCTGAAGTGTTGAGGGGAACGATGCGGACACGCACCTGCGGAGTCAAGTGCGGGGCGCGGCGAGAAGGGCGCGGCGAGAAGGGCGCGTCGAAGAGGGCGCGTCGAGAAGGGCGCGTCGAGAAGGGCGCGTCGAGAGGGGCGACAAACGACCGAGCTGTGAGCCTGCAGGGCCGAGATCTCAGCTGCCTGCTCGCAGCGCTTGGCTGGCGACTCGGTTGGTCAACGCTCTCATCGACGCGCTCTCATCGACGCGCTCTCATCGACGCGCTCTCATCGACGCGCTCTCTTCGGCGCGCCGTCTTCGACGCGCCGTCTTCGACGCGCCCATTCGACGCGCCTTTTTCGCGCCTTACGTGCCCGCCTCCGCCTCTTCCGACTTCAGCCGCCCGCGCGCGCTTATAGCCGCCGTGACGTCGTAGACCGCGTGCACTCCCATCGCCACATATAACGTCCCCGTCGCCGCGACCACGGCTTGCATAACGAGGCCGATCGCGAAGACCCAGCCCATGCTCTTCGCGCCCTGCGGATAGTGCGCCACGGCAAACGCGGCCGCGCTGAGAAGAACAGCGACGATGAAACTCGCTGTCGCGGACGCGAGCAGGACGACGAGCACACCGCGGTACGCGGTCTCCTCGGCGATCCCGGCGGCAAGGGAGACGACGAGCCAGAGCGCCCACTGTCGGGTCGTCTGCGGCAGCAGATGACGCATCCAGAGTGATCGCCGCTCGTCAGGCGTCCGAAGGTGCCACGACAAGGCCCCAACGCTGAGCAGCAACGTCAGAGCGCCGGCTGCGATAGCAATCGTCCCCAGCCTCAGTCCCGTCCACGACCAAAGCGCCATCCCTTCCGTCCGCGCGACGAAGAAGGCGAAAATGAAGAGCAGGAGCTGCACGAGAAGCGCTCGCGTCAGCAGATCCGAACGGCGAGGAGCCGCGCGTCCCCGGCCTCCCGCGATGATCGATCTGCTGCGCACCGCGGCGATCGGCATGAACACAAGCACCACGAGCACGAAAACGGCCGACTGCACGTCGAGCCGAAATGGCGTCAATGGCGGAAATCGAGAGCCGATGAACATGGGCGATCTTGAGCGTTCCGGCCGTATGCGTCAGCTTGCCTATGTGCCACCGTACGACGCGCGGCTGAACTGGTCAAGCATCATTCATCTGGAATCGTGCCCGAGCTACCCGATATCACCGTTTACGTCGAGGCGCTGAATCGTCGCGTCTCGGGCGCGACGCTCGAGGACGTGCGGCTCAGGAGCCCATTCCTTCTTCGCAGCGTGGATCCCCCGATTTCGGCGGTAAAGGGAAAGATCGTCAGCGATGTCAGACGGCTCGGAAAGAGAATCGTGTTTGCGTTCCAAGACGAGCTCTATCTGGTGCTGCACCTCATGATCGCTGGGCGGCTGAAGTGGCGCGAAGCGGGGAAAAAAGCCTCCGGGAAGATCGACCTCGGGGCGTTCGACTTCTCCACCGGCACCTTGCTTCTCACCGAGGCAGGCAGCAAGCGACGTGCGTCACTTCATATCGCGCGCGGCACGGATGCGCTCGCCAATTTCGATCGCGGCGGTCTCGAGGTCCTCGGCGCAACCGTCGAGCAATTCGCCGAGCGCCTGACGAGCGAGAGCCATACGGTGAAGCGAGCGTTGACGGATCCGCGCCTGTTCAGTGGCATCGGCAACGCGTACTCCGACGAAATCCTGCATCGCGCGAAGATATCACCAGTGAAATTGACGCGTCGTCTGAGTGGCGCAGAGACGGAGGCACTCTTCGACGCGACGCGGGCGACGCTGATCGAATGGACCGATCGCCTCCGCGAAGAAACGGGAGACGGATTTCCAGAGAAGGTCACGGCCTTTCGCGACGCGATGGCTGTGCACGGCCGCTACGGCGAACCGTGTCCAGTGTGCGGCTCGCCCGTGCAGCGGATTCGTTATGCGGACAACGAGACGAACTACTGTCCAACCTGTCAGACCGACGGGAAGCTGCTCGCGGATCGCGCGCTTTCGCGTTTGCTGAAAGCAGACTGGCCGCGATCCTTGGAAGAGCTGGAAGAGATCAAACAGCGATAGGCTGCTTGTCATCCTTCGCTTCGCTTCGGATGACAGCTCAGCCTCTCTCTGGCGCGAGTTGCATTCGCCCTTCACAGACTACCACAGAAGTGCCTCCGCACCGGACAGCCGTGATCTTGCCGGCTTTCTTGTCCACCTCCACTTCGAGAATGCTCGGTCGGCCCATCTCGAACCCCTGCTCGATGACCCAGCGCAGGGTGCCGTCGAAGCGTGGATCTCTCGCGGCGAGATAGCCGCCGAGTCCGACGGCGGCGCTTCCGGTAGCTGGATCCTCCGGGACGCCGACGAGAGGAGCGAACATACGGGCGCGCACGTCAGACGTTGGGCGCTCAGCCTCGAGGGCGAAGACCATCACCTTGTCCGTCACATAGCCGCGTAGCGTCTCCTCGAAGAGATCCGGCTTGACGCGAGCACACGCGACGGCGCGTTTATCGCGCAGCGGAACGAAGAGAAATGGCGTACCACAGGAGATGGCCTCGCCGGGCATATCGCTTCCGACGAGGTCATCCGTCGTCAGGGAGAGCATCGCGGCAAGGCGCTCGGGACGCGGCGGCGGGGTAAGCACTTCGGGCAGCTTTGCTACGGTGAGCTGCGCGAACGTCGGCTTGCCGTCCGTCGCACGAATCGTCACCGGCACTGGCCCGACGCCCTCCTCGAGGACGATGTGCGTCTCGTCACCGGTGAGCTCGACCGCGCCGATGGTCGCGAGGACATGCGCGGTGCCGATCGTCGGGTGGCCCGCAAACGCCAGCTCGCTGCCAGGGGTAAAGATGCGTACGCGGCAGGTATGCTTCGGATCGGTAGGCGGAAGCACGAAAGTCGTTTCGGAGTAGTTGAACTCTCGTGCGATGCGTGGCATAAGCTCAGGAGCAATCCCCGACGCGTCGGGAAAGACGGCGAGCTGGTTTCCGCCGAAGACGTGGTCGGTGAAAACGTCGGTGGTGAGATAGCGGGGGTGCATGGACCGGATGAGGGGCTGGGGTTTAAGGGCCAGGGGTTCGAGTGCGAGAGGAGACTCATTCATCTCGCCCCTATGCCCCCAAGCCCCTAACCTAAAGTCCAATGGCTTTGTGCCCGTAAGCTTTTGGTCATTTCTCGCTTCGCGCGACAACGTTGATCGCGCGCGGCGATTACCAATTCGATTGACGCATACCAGCTAGCAAAGCAGCACATGGCGAATTGGCTCGAGTCGCTTTTCGCGTTTCTGTTCAAGTACCGGCCGGCGGTCTTCGAGAAGGGAGATTTCGCGTTCGGATCTCCCACTTCGGTGATCGTGCTGCTGATCGCCGGCGCACTCATTGGCGTTCCCGCGATCCTGACCTACGCCGCAGTTCGCGGGAAGAGCACTCGTCGCGATCGATTGATACTGGGGGCGCTCCGCGGGACGGCGATCCTCCTTCTCGTCTTTTGCTTGTTCCGGCCGATGTTGCTGCTCTCGGCTGCGGTGCCGCAGCGAAATTACGTCGGTGTGCTGATCGACGATTCGCGCAGCATGCAGATCGCCGACGTGGATGCCGGCGACGCGCGGCCGCAGACGCGGGCGGACGTCGTGCGACACCTCGTCGCCGGCCCTGACAGTTCGATTCGCAAGGCGCTCGGCGACCGCTTTCTTGTGCGCTACTTCCGGTTCTCGTCAGGCACGCAGCGGATCGCGAGCGCCGACGACGTGAGCTTCACGGGGACGAGCACGCGGCTGGGTGACGCGATCGAGCACGCGCGCCAGGAGCTCGAGGCCGTGCCGCTGTCGGGGTTGGTGCTGTTCACCGATGGCGCCGACAACGCCAGGATGCCTCTCGGGGAAGAGCTCCTGTCGTTGCGGGCGCGATCGGTGCCGGTGTTCACCGTGGGCATTGGCCGCGACCGGTTCGACAAGGACATCGAGATACGGCGCGTCGAGACGGCGCGCACGGCGCTCAAGGGCAGTGCGCTCGTCGCCGATGTGCTTGTTAGGCAGCGCGGCTACGGCGGACAGAACGTCGCGCTCGTGGTCGAGGATGACGGGCGCGTGATCGCGTCACAGGATGTTACTCTGCCGGCCGACGGCGACCTGGCGCCGGTGCGTGTCCACGTCGCGTTGAATGATGCTGGCCCGCGGACGCTGACGTTTCGCATTGCGCCGCAGCCCGGCGAGCAGGTGACGCAGAACAACGCGCAGCAAGCGCTCGTCGTCGTCCGCGACCGGCGCGAGAAAATTCTTTACGTCGAGGGCGAGCCGCGCTACGAAATGATGTTCGTTCGGCGAGCCGTCGCGAGCGATTCGAATTTGCAACTCGTGACGTTGCAACGCACGGCGGAGAACAAATTCCTGCGTCTCGACGTCGACAACGGCGAAGAGCTCGCTGGCGGCTTCCCCAAAACTCGGGAGGAGCTCTTCAAGTATCGCGGCATCGTACTCGGTAGTGTCGACGCGAGCTTCTTTACGCGCGATCAATTGCAGATGCTCGCCGATTTTGTCGGCGTTCGCGGTGGAGGCTTGCTGTTGTTAGGCGGCCGGCACGCCTTCGGTGAGGGTGGTTACGCCGATACGCCGCTTGCCCCCGTGATGCCGGTCGTGATCGGCGGCGAAGCCGTGCCGGACTCGCTCACATTTCTCGCTGACATCAAAGCCGAGCTGACGCCGGCAGGCGCTGCGAGCGCCGCGACGCAAGTCGCATCGACCGACGACAAGAACAGCGAGCGGTGGAAAACGCTGCCGACACTGACGAGCGTGAACGCCATCCGCGGCATCAAGCCGGGCGCCGTTGTGCTGGTCAATGGCGTCGTGCCCGACGGCCAACGCGCCGATGGACCGGAGGGTCACGTCAGGCACTACGAGCAGCCGGTCCTTGCGTATCAGCGATACGGCAAAGGGCTCGCGATCGCGCTGCCCGTTCAGGACACGTACTTGTGGCGGATGGAATCGGATGTCGACGATCCGACTTTCGTGACTTTCTGGCGGCAACTGCTCCGCTGGCTCACGAGCGATGTTCCCAACAGGATCACGGTGACATCGCAAAGCGACGTCGCCGGCTTGCGCGAGCCGATCTCCCTGACGGCGGAGGTAGCAGATAGCGGCTTCGTGATGCGCAACGACGCACACGTCGTCGCACATCTCACCGCGCCGTCCGGTGCGACGCGCGACATACCGATGGAGTGGGCGGTCGATCGCGATGGTGAATACCGCGCGACGTTCACGCCTGAGGAGGCGGGCAACTATCAGATCGTCGCCGACGCCGGTACGCCGAGCACGGCACAGGCAGCGGCTGGCGGACGCACCGCGTCGGATACGTCGCGCGATCGGATGAGCGATCCGACGTACGTGCGCGTGAATGCTGCCGCGGAATCATCGCGGGAATTCGTCGACGCCGAAATGCGGACGTCGCTGTTGCAACGTATCTCCCGCGAGACCGGTGGCAAGTTCTACACGCCGGCGACGGTGAGCTCGCTGCCGGAAGACATCGCGTTGAGCAAGCGCGGCGTCACCGTCGTGAATCAGATGGATCTGTGGGACATGCCCTTCATCTTCGTCATGCTCATCGGTCTGGTGTGCGCCGAATGGGCCTATCGGAAGAAGAGAGGGCTGGTATGAGAGCGCGGAGGGTGGTGGGGAGAGCGCGGAGGGCGGTGGGCAGAGCGCGAAAGGTGATTCTTGCGTTCCTGTCCCTCTGCACTCTACCCGCGACCCTCTGCATTCTACCCTCTACGCTCTACGCTCAACGTACGCATCTTCTCATCGTCTCCGGTCTGGGCGGCGAGCCGCAGTACAGTGAGCAATTTCGCAACTGGGGGCTCGCGCTCTCCGACGTCGCGCACAAGCGCTATGGAGTGCCGGATTCGGAGGTCGTGTACTTCGCGGAAGACGGCGCGAAGGATCCACGGATCTCGGGCGTGTCGACGAAAGTGAATATCGAAACGACGCTCTCGCGATTCGCGAGAATCGCGGCGCCGGGCGACGAAATCGTGATCGTGCTCATCGGGCATGGCAGTGGCTCGCAGGAGGATTCGAAGATCAGCCTGCCGGGGCCGGACATGAGCGCACGCGACTTCGCGAAGGATCTTGCAGCGTTCAAGACGCAGCAGGTGGGCTTCGTCGATCTCACGAGTGCGAGCGGCGACATGCTGCCACTGCTCTCGGCGCCGAACCGTGTCGTCATCACCGCGACCAAGAGCAGCTTCGAGCGCAACGAATCCGTGTTCGTGAAGTATTTCGTGGCCGCGCTCACCGGCGACGGAGCCGATGTCGACAAGGACGGGCGTGTGTCGCTGCTCGAGGCGTATCGTTATGCGGTGACGGAGACGAAGCGATACTACGAGGATCAGGGTCGCTTGCAGACCGAGCACGCGCAGATCGACGACGATGGCGACAAGAAGGGAACTGCCGAGCCGGACCTGCGCGTCGCGAGCGGCGATGGGGTGCTGGCGCGACGCATCTTTCTCGGCGGCGGCGTGTACGCGTCCATGGCCAGTGCGAACGATCCGCGACTCGCGGGGCTGTACAAGGAGCGGTTCGCGCTCGAGGGCCGCATCGACGAATTGAAGAAGCGCAAAGTATCGATGACTGCCGATGCCTATGATGACGCGCTCGAAAACCTGCTGGTGGAGTTGGCGATGAAGTCCAAGGAGATCCGGACGATGGAGGGACGGTCGTGACGCGCAGAGCGTTGCAGGCAGAGAGCCGAGGGTTGTCGTCCCGAGCGATGTGGCGGATCTGGTTCTCGTTCATCGGCCTCCTATTCTCCTCCTCGCTTCCGGCACAATCAGTCGACGACGCGACGGAGATGTTGCGTTCCGGCAAATACCAGGACGCTGCCGCCGCCTTTGCGAAGGTGCCGGCGACGAACGAGGACTGGGTCGCGGCGCAGCGTGGACTCGTGAGGTCGCTCGTCGCCGTCGGGAAGTATGACGACGCCGAGGGCGCGGCACGCCGGGCGGCATCGTCGCCGAAGGGAGTCGAGCTTCAGAACACCCTGGGCGAAGTGTTGCACGCGCGCGGCAAGAACGCTGAGGCCGAGCAGGCCTTCGTACACGCCGCCGCGCGCGCGTCGGACAGCCTGACGGCAGCGCTCAATCTCGCGATCCTGCATTACGAGCGTGGTGATCGCGATCAGGCCATGAAGGAGTTCGACCGCTTCATCGACGTCTACAATCGAACCGGCGGCGCGTCGCTCTCGAGCGCCGACCTCACTGCCGTCGGCATCGCCTGTCGCTATCTCGGCGCGACCAATCCGCAGCTATTCAAGGATGCGCTCAAAGCGCTTGATCGGGCGATCCAGGAGGGCGCGGACACGCCGGATGGCGACGACGCGCGCATCGCGCTCGGAGAGATGTTTCTCGAGAAGTACAACAGCGCGGACGCGCAGAGCACCTTCGACGAAGTGCTGCGTACCAACCCGTCGGATGCACGCGCGCTCCTCGGCGCGGCGAAGCGCCGCATCTTCGACGGCGCGTCGAACGCCGACTCGCTCGTCCGGGCCGCGCTCAAGGTGAATCCGAACGACGCGGCGGCGCATGTCTTCAGCGCCGAGTTGCATCTGGACCTCGAGGAGTACGCCGACGCGCAGCGAGAGGTGGATCGCGCGCTGGCGGTGAATCCGACGCTTTCCGAGGCGCTCGCCGTGCGCGCCGCGGTGCGCTATCTCGTCGGCGATCAGGCGGGGTTCGACACGGCGAAGCGTCAGGCGCTCGCCGCCAACCCACGCGACGCGGAGCTCTACAATACGCTCGCCGAGCTCTCGTCCCGCGTTAGGCTGTATCGCGAAGCAGCCGATTTTGCGAAGCAGGCGCTCGCGCTCGACGCGAAGAGCTGGCGTGGCTTCGGCTTGTTGGGCATGAACGAGTTGCGGCTCGGACAGATTGCGGACGGCCGCAAGGACCTCGAGACGTCGTTCAAGGGCGATCCCTACAACGTCTGGATCAAGAACACGCTCGATCTGCTCGATACGTTCAAGAACTACGACGAGATCAAGACGGATCATTTCGTCTTCATGATCGAGAAGGACGAATCGGCGTTGCTGGAGCCGTACGTGGCGGAGCTCGGCGAGGCGGCGTATGCGCGCTTCGCGTCGACGTATAAGTACACACCGCCGCCGCCGATCCGGATCGAGGTCTATCGCAGCCATGCCGATTTCTCCGTGCGCACGGTGGGGCTCGCCGGGCTTGGCGCGTTAGGCGTGAGCTTCGGAACGACGCTCGCCTTCGACTCACCGGCCGCGAAGGACGCGGGACCTTTCAATTGGGGCTCGACGGTTTGGCATGAGCTTGCTCATACGTTCACGTTAGGCTCCACCGATCACCGAATTCCAAGGTGGTTGTCGGAGGGCCTGTCCGTCTACGAAGAGCATCGCGCGCGGAAGGGCTGGGGCTTCGACGTGACGCCGTCGTTCCTCGATGCATACCGCAAGAAAAAGCTCGTCTCGGTGAGCCGGATGAACGACGGGTTCATGCACCCGGCGTATCCGGAACAGGTGATGTTCTCGTATTACCAGGCGTCGCTCGTGTGCGACCTCATCGCGCGTGATTACGGAGAGCCAGCGATTCAGCGCATGCTGCAGGCGTACAAGGCAGGGCAGCCGACAGATGCGGTGTTCAAGAATGTGCTGAACACCGACATGGCGACGTTCGATCGCAAATTCGACGCGTACATGCGCGAACGTTTCGCGACGCCGCTCGCCGGCCTCGACGCGTACCGCGTCAAGATGATGGAAGCGCGGGCGCTGATGCAGAGCAATCAGACCGACGCCGCGGTCGCGTCGCTCGAGCGAGCGAAGGCACTGTTTCCGCAGTACGGCGGCGACGACGGTCCGAGCTGGGCGTTGGCGCAGATCTACATCAAGCGAGGCGACACGCAGCGCGCGGCGGAGGAGCTGAAGCAAGTCGTCGCTTCGAACGAAGCGAACTATCAGGCGGAGATCGCGCTCGCGGATGCCCTGACGAAGCTCGGCGACGCGAAGGGCGCAGCGGGGGCGCTCGAGGCGGCGATCTACATCAATCCGTTCGATATGGTGGTGCACCAGAGTCTGGCCGAGCTGGCGAGGACGACGGGTGACAAGCGACTGGCGGTGCGCGAGCGGCGTGCAGTCGTCGCGCTCGCACCTGTCGATCGGCCGGAGGCACTGTATGAGCTGGCCGTGGCGTATCGCGAGGCCGGCGACTCGGTGCAGGCACGACGTGCAATCCTTCGTGCGCTCGAGGATGCGCCTAACTTCGAGAAGGCACAGACGCTCCTGTTGGTGATCCACGAGGAGCGGACGGGAGGGAGAAAGCCATGACCGGTCGAGGGCAGAAGGTTGGGGGCCGGGCGTGGAGTGCGGTGAGCAGAGCGTGCCGCCGAAGCCCGTGGTCGCTTCTCATTGCGGCGGTTGCTCTCAACGCTCCGCCCTCTACCCTCCACGCTCAACGCCGCATGATGGGCTACTTCGGCGACCCTAACGAGTACTACGTGCCGCCGGCGTTTCATGGCAATGCGAAGTACGACGGGCGGTTCACCTTCGCGCGCATCAAATACCGCGGCTACGCGCACTTCACGGATGAAGGACCGGGGTGGTCGCACGACTATCCGCGCTCGGACGTTCACTTCATGAAGATCATGCGCGAGTTGACGGCGCTCCACCCATTCGTGCAGCGTGGCGACATCGTTGGCGGGAACATCTTCGCGCTCGACGATCCGGAGCTGCTGAAATACCCCGTCGCATACTTCTCCGAACCCGGCGGCTGGACGCCGAACGACAAGGAGGTCGCCGGGTTCCGGAATTACCTCCTCAAGGGCGGCTTTGTCATCTTCGATGACTTCGGCGAGATGCGCGGCTTCGACCAGGGCGACTGGCTGAACACGGTGACACAGATGCAACGGGTGCTGCCGGGGTATCAGCTCGTTAGGCTCGATGCAAGTCACCCGATCTTCCATTCCTTCTTCGACGTCAGCCTCGACATCATCGCCCGCACGTACCGTGGAATTCCGGCGTACTACGGCATCTACGAGAACAACGATCCGAAACGCCGTCTGATCGCGATCCTGAATTACAACAACGACATTGGTGAATACTGGGAATTCTCGGACGAAGGTTTCGATCCGATTGCGCTTACGAACGAAGCGTACAAGCTGGGCGTGAACTACGTGATCTATGCGCTCACTCACTGAGAGTGGTGGTTGGTGGTTGGTCGTTCGCCAGCAGCCAACCACCAACCGCCAACACTAATCACCAACCACCAACCACCTCTGTGGCAACTACCATCGCTCCACCCCAAGCCAGTCTCGAGTCTGACGATCTCGAGCTCGCGCGCCGACTCAAGAGTGGGCACGAAGCCATCATCGCCGAGCTGCGCAAGCTCATCGTCGGCCAGCAGGACGTGATCGACCTCGTGCTGCTATCGCTGTTCACTGGCGGAAACAGCCTCATCGTCGGCGTACCGGGACTCGCGAAGACCCTCCTGATCCACACGATGGCGCAGGTACTGGATCTGAAATTTTCGCGAATTCAGTTCACTCCGGATCTCATGCCGAGCGACATCACCGGCACGGAAATAATTCAGGAGGACCCGGAGACGGGCCGGCGGCATCTCGTGTTCACGCCCGGACCGATCTTCGCGAACATCATTCTCGCGGACGAGATCAACCGCACGCCGCCGAAGACGCAGTCGGCGCTGCTCGAGGCGATGCAGGAGCATCGCGTCACCGTGCAGGGGCGCAGCTACACGCTGCAGGAGCCGTTCTTCGTCTTCGCGACGCAGAACCCGATCGAGCTCGAGGGCACCTATCCGCTCCCCGAGGCGCAACTGGATCGCTTCATGTTCGAGATCGTCATCGACTATCTCAACGAGGAGCAGGAGATCGAGGTCGTACAATCGACGACGTCGATCCAGAATTATCGATTTCAGCACGCGGTAACGGGTGCGGACATCGTCGCCTTTCAGCAACTCGTCAGGCGTGTGCCCGTCGCCGATGCCGTCGCTCGTTATGCGGTGAGCATTGCGCGGCTGAGCCGGCCCGGACCGTCGTCGCCCGAGATCATCAAGAAGTACGTCTCCTACGGCGCCAGCGTCCGCGCGCCGCAGCACCTCATCCTCGGCGGCAAGGCGCGCGCGCTGATGCACGGCCGGACGCACGTGAGCTTCGAGGACATTCGCGCGCTGGCGAAGCCGATCCTCCGTCACCGCGTGCTCATCAACTTCCACGCGGAGTCGGAGCGCGTGACGTCAGATATGGTGATCGACGAACTGCTGAAGCATGTGCCGATGCCCAGATCGGGTATGTGAGAAGGGGTTAGGGGCTAGGGGAATAGGGGCTCGGCCCTACGCTCCACTACGCCTAACCCCTACCCTAGCCCCTAGACTCTAGGCTCTAGCCTTCATATGACTTCCCTTCAACCCACTGCCTCCACTCGGCTGATCGATCCGACCGTGCTTGCACGGATCGGCGATCTCGAGTTGGTCGCACGCGTTGTCGTCGAGGGGATGATCAACGGGCTGCATCGCTCGCCGCATCTCGGGTCATCGATGGATTTCGCCGAGCATCGCGCGTACATGCCTGGAGACGACATCCGGCGCATCGACTGGAAGCTGTTCGCGCGAAGCGATCGGCACTTCATCAAGGAGTTCGAGGCGGACACGAATACCAACTTCACGGTGCTCGTGGATACGTCGCCGTCCATGTACTACGGC
This sequence comes from Gemmatimonadaceae bacterium, assembly GCA_036496605.1. Taxonomy (NCBI): domain Bacteria; kingdom Pseudomonadati; phylum Gemmatimonadota; class Gemmatimonadia; order Gemmatimonadales; family Gemmatimonadaceae; species Gemmatimonadaceae bacterium. Next base: position 196,485 of record DASXKV010000018.1, read on the forward strand.
GGCTCGACCGAGAATGGAGTGACGCGATCGTTGAGCAAGCTCGATTACGCGCGATATCTCGCCGCCTGTCTCGTGTATCTCGCGAGCACGCAGCGCGATCGTGTCGGGCTCGTAACCTTCGATCGTGAGATCCGCGAGTTCGTGCCTCCTTCCGCGAAGCATCTGAATATCGTTTTGCATACGCTCGACCGGTTAGGGAACGCGCCGATGCCGACCGATGTCGGCGGTGGCGCGTCGCCTAACGGCGATCGAATCAGGCCGCCGGTACTGGCCGAGGTCACTCGGCGCATCGGCGAATCCTTCCGGCGACGCTCGATCGTGCTCCTGATCTCCGATCTCTATGAGGAGCCCAAAGCCGTGCTCGATGCGCTCGCGTACATACGGGGCAAGGGGAACGACGTGATCGTGTTCCATTTGCTCGATCGCCGCGAGCTCGAGTTTCCATTCACCGACAGCGCGAACTTCGTGGATCTCGAGACGGGCGAGCGGATGCCGGTCATTCCCGATTATCTCCGCGCGCAGTACCGCGCACTCGTCGCCGAGCACGTCGCGAGTCTGGGCCGCGTGCTCGGTGAAAATCGCGTCGACTACGCGCTCTTCGATACGAGCAAGCCTCTGGATCATGCACTGTTTCGTTTTCTCTCGAACCGCGAGCGGATGCGGCAAGCACGAATGACGTCGAGGGCTTAGTCGTGTCGTTCCTGGCTCCTCTCTTTCTCGCTGGCCTTGGCGCCCTCTCCATCCCGGTATTGATCCACCTGATCAACCGGGAGCGGCGCGAAGTCGTGCCGTTCCCGTCGTTGATGTTCCTGCAACGTATTCCGTATCGATCGGTGCGCCGACAGAAGCTGCGCCACCTTCTGCTGCTCACGCTGCGCTGCCTTGCGCTCGCGATCGTAGTCATGGCCTTTGCACGTCCCTTCATTCGGCGGGAGGGCGCGGTGCGCGCCGCAGGCGCGGGAGCGCGTGAGCTCGTCGTCCTCGTCGACCGGTCGTACAGCATGGGCGCCGGCGATCATTGGTCGCGCGCACAGACGGCGGCGCGGCGTGCCGTGGCGTCGCTCGGCGCGACCGACCGGGCAACGATCGTCGCTTTCGACGACGATGCGGCCGCCGTCACGCCGCCGACGCACGACGTCGCGACGCTCGATGCCGCCATCGGTGCGTTGCGCCCGAGCTCGGAGGCGACTCGTTATGCACCACCACTCAAGCTCGCCTCGCAGATCCTCGCCGGATCGAATCTGCCGCGCCGCGAAGTCGTGCTGATCACCGATTTCCAGCGGTTGGGCTGGACGGTGCGCGACGAGATCTCCTTTCCCGCTGGAACGACAATCACCAACGTCGACGTCGCCGCCGGTGACTCCGGGCTCGCAAATGCCGCCGTCGCCGACGTCAACATTCAGCGCAGTGAAGGCGTGCGCGACCGTGCAACCATCGCCGCACGCCTAACGAACACCGCCGCCGCCGCGCTCGACAACGTCGACGCAACGCTCGAGCTCAACGGTCGCGTCGCCGAGACGAAGCGGGTCGCGATTCCGGCTCACGGGGCGAGCCAGGTGCGATTCGCGCCGATCGCGATTCCGAGTGGCACGTCGACCGGACTCGTGCGCCTCGTCGTGCCGGCGACGAACACGCGCGCCGACCAACTCGGCGCCGACGATAAGTACTATTTCACCATCGCGCCGGAGGCAGGCGTGTCGGTGCTTCTCGTCGAGCCCTCGGCGCCGCGCGCGAATCAGAGCCTCTATGTGACGCGCGCGCTCGCCATCGGCGATCGGCCGTCATTCCGCATCGACGTGAGGAAGACCGGCGGCCTCGCCCCGGCCGATCTCGACGGACGCTCCCTGATCATCTTCGACGAGGTGCCGCCACCGGTCGGCGACGGCGCGGCGCGGCTCCGTGACTTCATCAATAGCGGTGGCGGCGTGTTGATCGTCGCCGGCGACCAATTGCCGGCGAACGCGTGGCAGGGCGAGTGGACCAACGATCTGCCTGGCCCGATCGGCGCGGTGGTCGACCGTGCCGGCGACGCCGGCGGCACGCTCGCGTGGATCGACTACGATCATCCCGTGTTCGACGTCTTCAATGCCCCGCGCTCCGGCGACTTCGCCACCGCGCGCTTCCTGCGCTACCGTCGCCTAACGGTTCGCGCCGACAGCGGGACAAAGCGCGCCGGTGGCGTGGCTGACTCGGCCTCCGGATTGCACGTGCTGGCCCGCTTCGACGACGGCGCGCCGGCGCTCGTCGAGCATCGCGTCGGCCGCGGGAAAGTATTGGTATGGGGATCGACGCTCGACAGCTACTGGAATGATCTTGCGCTGCAGCCTGTCTTTCTCCCATTCGTTCAGCAGGTCGCGAAGTACGCCGGCCGATACAGCGGCGCGCGGTCCTGGTTCACGGCTGGTGAGGTATTGGATCTCTCGCGGCACGCCGAACTGTCCGGCGCGAGCCAGAGAGCTGGCCAGGGCGCGATCGTGGTCGAAGCGCCCTCGGGTGCCAAGACGCGATTGCCGTCGTCTAACGAAGGGCTGGTGCCGTTGCACGAGCAGGGCTTTTACGAGATTCGTCCGGAGGGTGCGGGGCGTGGCATGGGACAGCGGCTGGCCGTCAATCTCGATCCCGCGGAAGCGAATCTTGCACGCATCGATCCCGAGGAGTTGAAAGCGTCGGTTCTGGCCGGTGGAAACGTAGGCGCCTCGACCGGTGCAATCGCCGCCGATGCGCCGAGCCGCGAAGATACGGAGCGCCGACAAACGATCTGGTGGTATCTGCTCGCGCTCGCCGGCGTATTACTCGCGACCGAGACGTTGATGTCGAATCGATTGTCGAGACGAAGTGCATGATTGGTAGTTGGCGGTTCGTGGTTGGTGATTGGTGACGGAAGCAACCAGCAACCAGCGACCAACCACCAGCAACAGTGAACGACCCGCGACGAACAACGGAGGTCGATCGCATGGAATCCACACATCCGCTGCCAAGCGATAGCACCCGCCTAACGGGCGTCGTGCACGGCGTGCGCGATCGATGGCGGCTGAAGCGGGCGCTGCGCGGCGCGAGCATTGTCGTCGCCGCGGCCTTTGTTCTGCTTGCCGGCTCCGCGTTCATCCTCGCGAAGCTGCACGATGGCGGCACGGCACTCACGGTCGCGCGCGTCATCGTGTTGTTCATCGTTGCGGCGCTGGCCATCGTGTTCGTTGTCGTGCCGATGCTCCCTGTGCGCCGACCGAGTGATCGCCGCGTTGCGCTGTACCTCGAGGAGCATGCGCCCTCGCTCGACGCCGCGGTGCTCACCGCGGTCGAGCTGCAGGAGCTCGAGGCCAATCGGGAAAAAGCAGACGCGGTGCGCGCGCGCCGGCCCGTTTCCCCCACGTTGTTGACGCACCTCACCCGCATCGCGCTCGAGCGCGTGCACACGATCGACGACGGACGCCATGTCGACGAGCGGGAGTTGCACCTCAGCGCCGGCATCCTTGCGGGCGTCGCCGGCGTCGCGTTGCTCGTGACGCTGCTCGGCCCCGCGACAATGCGTCACGGCATGGGGCTCATGCTCGTGCCGTGGGATCGCGCGCACGCCGCCGAGGCGTACGCGATCAGCGCCGAGCCGGGAAACATCACGGTCGCTCGCGGCGGCGATTTGTTGATCGCGGCGCAGTTGCGCGGCTTCCAGTCCGACGAGGTCGACCTGCTCGTTAGGCAGAAGGATTCCACGACCTGGCAGCGCCTGACGATGGCGCTCGACAGCGTCGGCAAGTTCGCCGGCCGCTACACCTTCCGGTTGTTCGACATCGCCGCGCCGATGGACTACGTCATCGAATCGAACGGCGTCCGGTCCCCGGGCTATCACATCGACGTCGCCGACGTCCCCTACACCAAGAAGCTGGGGCTCGACTATCGCTTTCCGTCGTATACGGGCCTGGTGCCGCAGGCGGTCGAAGAGGGCGGCGACATTGCCGCCGTGAAGGGTACGCAGGTTCGCGTCCGGGTGACGACGACGGTGCCCGCTCGCGGTGGGCGGCTGATCGTCGAACGGGGCGAGCACACCGATACCGTTCCGCTCGCGCCGCAGACCGACGGAACCCTCGGCGGGTCTTTGCGCGTGGACGCGGCCGGGTTCTACAAGGTCGAGCTCACCGCCCAGGATGGCCGCATTTTCCCGGGTTCGCTCGACTACACGATCGACGCGCTGCCCGATCGTCCGCCGACGATCGTCTTCACCAAGCCGGGCCGTGACGAGAAAGTACTAAACGTCGACGAGGTATACGCGGAGGTCCAGGCGGACGACGATTACGGCGTGCAGAAGCTCGAGCTCGTGTATTCGGTCAACGGCGGGGCCGAGAAGACCGAGCCGCTCTACAACGCAACGCGACGCACGCCGCAGATGACGGCTGCCCACACCTTCTCGCTCGAGGATTTCAAGCTCCAGCCGGGGGACGTCGTGTCGTACTACGCGCGAGCGACCGACAACGACGCGGTGAGCGGCGCGAAAACCGCCACGACGGACATTTACTTCCTCCAGGTGCGTCCCTTCGAGCAGGAGTACAAGCAGGATCAAGGCGGCGGCGGCGGTGGCGGTGGTGGCAGTGACGACGCCGGCCAACTGTCGGAGCAGGAGCGCCAGATCATCGCGGGCACGTTCAACACGATGCGCGATCAGGCGTCGAAGCAGACGAAGGACCTCCAGGAAGACCTGTCGACGCTGCGCGTCTCGCAACAGAAGCTGCGCGGTCAGGCCGAGGAGCTCGCGCGACGCATCGTCGATCGTGGCATTGCCGCGCGCGACAGCAACTTCGCGAAGATCGCCGAGATCCTGAACAAGGCAACGCCAATCATGGACACGGCCGAGAAGCATCTCGCCGACGGCAACGCGCAGACGGCGCTCGCGCCCGAGCAGCGCGCGCTCCAGCAGCTGCAGCGCGCCGAGGCGGTGTTCCGGAATGTGCGCGTGAGCATGGGCGGTGGTGGTGGTGGTGGTGGAGCGAGCTCACAACGTGCGCAGGATCTTGCGGATCTGTTCGAGCTGAATCGTGATAAGTTGCGAAACCAGTACGAGAGCGTGCAGCGCGGTCGCGAGCAGCAGCAGCAGTCGGATCAACAGATCGACGAAACGGCGGACAAGCTCAAGCGGCTCGCGGCGCGAATGCAGCAGGAGAACGAACGGGCGCAGCGAAAAGCCGACAGCCTCGGTCAACGCATGGGCGCGTCCGGCTCGTCGGGCGGCGCAGCGCAGCGTCAGATGGCACAGGAAGCAGAGGAGGCCGCGCGGCAGCTCGAGCGTCTCGCGCGTGAAAAGGCGGAACAGCAGCGCCAGGAAAGCGGGAACGGGTCCCAACAGAACAATTCATCATCGTCGTCCTCATCCTCCGCGCGCTCGAGTCAGTCGTCGTCGGCCAGCTCACCAGCGCAGCAGCGAGAGCAGCGCGCGCTCGAGGAGGCGGCGCGTCGCTTGCGAGACGCGGCGGACGCAATGCGCCGATCGGCGAGCGGGAGCACCTCGTCCCAGCAAGCGGCGACCGACGCGGCCGCGGCGCAGCAGCGAATCGACGAGGCGCGTCGATTACTCGAGGAGCAGCGCTCGGGTCGTCTCGAGCGCGACGTCCAGGACGTGCTGCAGAGCGCGAAGGATCTCGGGCGTCAGGAGCAGCAGGTCGGCAGTGACGTCGGCAAGCTGTGGGAGAATGCAAATGCGCAACAGCGCGCGCAGCAGCTGCAGTCGCTGACGGAGCGAAAGGGTCAGATGGCCGATCAGCTGCGCGATCTCAAGTCGCGCATGGACAAACTCTCGCTCGATTCGCGTCGCGAGAACAAGGAGGCTGCGAACGGCCTTGCCGAGGCGTCGAAGACGATACGCGATCGCAAGACGGAGGAAAAGATTCGCAACTCGCAAGGCGCGATGCGTTACGCCGGTCCGGACTATACCAAAACGCTCGAGTCGGCGATTGGGAACGACCTCAACGACCTCCAGCAACGTCTCGAGCAGGTAGCGGCGGCAGCGCGCAACGGCGAAGGCAAATCGAGCGAGCAGGCGTCGCAATCGCAGGCGCTCGACCGCGCGCGCGATCTCGTACGCGGGATGCAGTCACTCGATGAGCGAATGCGAAACTCGCAATCAGGGAAAGAGCAGGGGCAGCAGGCGAACGGGCAGCAGTCCCGGAATGGCCAACAGGCCCAGACCGGCCAGCAGCAGAATGGCCAGCAAGGGCAGAATGGGCAGCAGGCGCGAGGCGGCCAGCAGGACCAGAACGGTCAACAGAATGGGCAACAGAACGGGCAGCAAAATGGCCAGCGAGGCGCGCAGGGCCAGCAGCCCGGTCAGCCCGGTGGGTCGGCGCAAGGCGGGATGCGCGGCGGGCAGAATGGCGGCGGCCGTCCTGGTACCGAGACCTCGGGCGCGGCGGGACCGCCCGAGGGTCAATCGTTAGGCCAGTACGGTCGCGAGATGCGCGAGCGGCTCTCCGACGCGCAGGCGCTGCGCCGCGATCTGCAGCGCCAGGGGATCGACACGCGCGAGCTCGATCGCGCGATCACCGACATGCAGTCGCTGAGCAACGATCGCATTCTCGCCGACGAACGCTCCGCGGCCGATCTCCGCGCGCAGACGCTCGAGAATCTCAAGGCGTTCGAGTTCTCGCTGCGCAAGAAGCTTGGGGAGAGCGACGAGAATCGCGTGCTCCTCGGCCGCACCGGCGATGTGCCGGCGTCGTTCAAGCAATATGTGGAGGAGTACTACAAATCGTTGGCGAAGAAGCCCTAACGAGGAGCGAGCGGGCTAGCGCACAGGGGCTGGGGTTCGCGAGGACCTTAGCCCTTATGCGCTAGCCCCTTCTCAGGGCAACTCGCCCCGCAGGATCGCGCTGAGCTTTCCGAGGTCGATGTTTCCACCCGACACGATGCACACGATCGGGCCAGTCTTCACCTGACCTGTGAGCGCCGCGGCGACGGCCGCCGCGCCGGCGCCCTCGGCCACGACTCGCGCCCGCTCCACGACTAGCCTAACCGCATCGGCCACGGCGCGCACCGGAACCACGATGGCGCCCTCGAGCAGTGACCGCACCAGGGGCCACATCTCGTCGGCGACGCGCTTCGAGCCGATGCCATCGACGAAGCTCGGCACGTAGGACGCCGTTGCCGGTTGTCCCGTGCGTAGCGCCACATCGAGTGGCGAGGCGCTGTCGACTTCGCACGCGTACACACGCGGCGCACGCGACGGCCAGGCGGCGCGGACGCCCGCGGCGATGCCGCAGGCCAGCCCCCCGCCGCCGTACGGCACGAGGATCGCCCCAGCGTTAGGCAGATCCTCCTGGATCTCGAGCGCGATTGTGGCATTGCCGGCCATCACATCGTTGTCCGCGAAGGGATGAATGAACGTCCCCGGAAGATGCGGATCCCCGTGCTCGGCAATGACTCGCCACCACGCGTCGAACGGCCGCTTGTCGATCCGTGCGCCAAGTCGCTCGATTGCGGCGAGCTTCGTCGAAGGCGCCGTATCGGGAACAACGACGGTACACGCGATGCCTAACGCACGAGCCCCCCACGCGACGCCCTGCGCCATATTCCCCGCGCTCGCCGTGTAGACACCCGCCGACAGGCGCTCCGGTGCGTCTTCGCTCAGCCGGCGCATCGCGTTCGTTGCGCCGCGAAGCTTGAACGATCCGATCGGCTGAAGACACTCGAGCTTGAGCCAGATGTCGGTGGGCGCGTCGACGTAGAGACGCACGAGCGGAGTGCGCAGGGCGGTGCCTTCGATCCTCGCCCGTGCGGCGACGATCTCGTCGAGCGTACTGGCGGCGAGCGTCGGCGTCGTCATGCGTGGAGCTCCGCGTGGGTATCCTCACGGGCACCGCCCAGAACGATCCAGTTGCCGACGCCGTTCGCCGCCGCCTTCTGATACACGTGATGCGCTGCAGCGAGATCTTCGACGGCCAGTCCGAGTGATTTGAAGAGTGTAATCTCGTGCTCGCTGCGGCGGCCGAGGCGGTCGCCGCCCTCGAGCAGGAGTTGCCCGATCTCGGCGACGATGTGGTCCGTCGTGATCGCGCCCTCGTGGAGTGGCATGAGAATATCGCCCGGCTCGGCGAGCGCGGATTCGCGTCGATCGACGTACAGCCGCGACCGGCGGACGACCTCGGTATCGAGCTCGCGCGTCGTCGGAATGCAGGCGCCGACGGCGTTGATGTGTGTGCCCGGCTGGACCCACTCGCCCTCGAGCACGGGCGTCGGCGACGCGGTCGTCGTGCACACGACCGTCGAGCGCTCGACGGCGCGCGCCGGCGACGCCGCCACCTCGGCGTGCAGATCGAACCGCTCGCGCGCGAGCTGCACGAGATTGCGCGCATGCGCGGTCGTGCGACTCCAGACGCGCACGCGGCGAATTGGCCTAACGACTGTCATCGCGTGCAGATGCATCACGCCCTGCGTTCCGGCGCCGAGGATCGCGAGATCCTCGGCGTCCTCCCGCGCGAGCAGACGCGTCGCAACCGCGGAGACGGCCGCGGTACGAATTGCCGTTACCGTCGTCGCGTCGAGGATCGCCAGCAAGCGCCCGTGATCGGCCTCGAAGAGCAGCACGGCGCCTTGGTGCGCATCGATGGCCGTGCCGTGGTTGACGGGAAAGACCGTCAGCACCTTCACGCCGACCGATTTCGGCTCACCGAGGTACGCCGGCATGAGAGCGAAAATGTTCGGTGAATCCGGAAGCCGGATCATCGGTCGGAGCGGCAGAATCGCGTTCCCCTGCGCGACCGTCGCGAGCGCCGCGGCCATGACATCGACGCATTCGTCCATCGGAAGGAGTCGCGTGACATCGTTCCTGTCGAGAACGACCAGACCCGCATGTCCATTGTCAGCCATAACGATCTCCATCGGACGCCGGCACCGAGCAGCGCGCGCGAACTTCGGCGCTCACACGCTGTGGCTTGCCGGTCCGTGCGTCCACCGGACACCACAATGTTCGCGCGCTCGCGAGGAGTCGTCCATCGTCTGTGCGGCGAATTTCCGTGAATCGCTCGAAGCTGAGCCCGTGCGCGACACCGACCCACGTGCGGACGGTGACCTCGTCACCGAGCACGGCGGGACTGTGATAATCGATCTCGTGGCGGAGCGCGACCCAGGCGAGATCGTCTCGGCTGCGTTCGGGTGCGAGCACCGCCCAGTGCGCCGCGGCTGCGTCCTGCACCCATCGGACGTAGACGACGTTGTTGACGTGCGCGCGATCGTCGAGATCTGATTCTCTGACGGCGCGTGCGAGCTCAAAAGGACTGCTATCGTGCATGGATGTGCAGCGGCACTACGAAGGTGCCCCACTGCAGTTGCATCACGGCCGAGTCGGCGTCGACGAAGGGAAAGGAGAACTCGAGCGTCTCGACCGATTGCGCAACGGTGGTCGCCCGCACTTCCACATGGAGCGCGTCCTGGCCTTCGTCGTACGACATGTGGAAGGCGTCGGCAGTCCGGTTGAAGATTACGGTCCAGGCGTCTTTCTCCTCGGGGATCACCCAGAGGCTGTACTTCCCTGCCGGGAGCGCCTTCCCCTCGACCTCGAGTGGGCCAGTCGTCTCGAGCCGCGTCGCACTGTCGGCGCCGGGCGTCCACGTGCGGCCCCAGCTCACGATGTCGGGGAAGGGGAGGCGGCCACGCAGGACGGGGCGATAGTAGCGAATGCTGATCTCGGTGCTGTTCACCGATTGCGTGACCGTTCCGCGCTTGCTTCGGCGGCCAGGCTGCGCTTTCGCCGAGCAGGCACCTAACGCGAGGAATGCGAAGGCCCCTGTCATCCTGAGGAGCGTAGCGACGAAGGATCTACTTCTCGCTTGCGCTCGAAGTAGATCAATCTTATTCGGAGTCGCGCGCGCGTTGCGCGCGCTCCCGCTCCTCCCAGCGAGATCGACAGGAGCGAGCGCACAGCGCGAGCGACTCCAAATAGACAAAGGATCTGCGCGCGCAGCGCGTAGATCCTTCGCTTCGCTCAGGACGACAGACTGAGTGATCATCACTCTTCGCTCATGTACGGGTACCGATACTCCGTCGGCGGCGAGAACGTTTCCTTGATCGCCCGCGGGCTCACCCACCTCACCAGGTTGAGCTTCGAACCCGCCTTGTCGTTGGTTCCCGAGCCACGCGCGCCACCGAACGGCTGTTGGCCCACCACTGCGCCCGTCGGCTTGTCGTTCACGTAGAAGTTGCCCGCGGCATTACGCAGCGCCATCATCGCCTCACGAATTGCGCCGCGATCGGTCGCGAAGACGGCGCCCGTGAGCGCGTACGGCGACGTCCTGTCGACGATCTCCAGCGTCTCCTGCCATCGCGCATCGTCGTACACGTGCGCCGTTACGACGGGGCCGAAGATCTCCTCGCAGAGGAGCCGATATCCCGGATCCTCGGTCTCGATCAACGTCGGCTGAATGAAATACCCCTCCTTGTCTTCCGTCTTACCACCGGTGACGACCGTCGCGTTTTTCTTCGCATCGGCGATGTATTCGGCAATTTTCCGGTGTGCCTTCTGATCGATCACCGCGCCGATGAACGTGCGGAAATCGGTGACGTCACCCATCCGCATCTCCTCGACCATGGCAACGGTGCGATCGCGCACTTCCTTCCACAGCGAGCGCGGCACGTACACGCGGCTCGCCGCCGAACACTTCTGTCCCTGGTACTCGAACCCGCCACGCGCGATCGCGACGGCGAGCGCCTGCGGGTCGGCCGACGGATGCGCGACGATGAAATCCTTACCACCGGTCTCGCCGACGATCCGCGGATAGGATGCATAACGAGACATGTTCGCGCCGATCGTCTTCCACATGCTGTTGAAGACGGCGGTGCTCCCGGTGAAGTGCACGCCGGCGAGGTCGCGGCTGCCTAACGTCACATCGGAAATCGCCGCCGCATCGCCAGGTACGAAGTTGATCACACCCGGCGGCAGGCCCGCGGCCTCGAGCAGCTTCATGATGTAATACGCGGACAGCATCGCGGACGACGCCGGCTTCCACACGACGGTGTTCCCCATCAGCGCCGGCGCCGTCGGCAGGTTACCGCCGATCGACGTGAAGTTGAACGGCGTCACTGCGTAGACAAATCCCTCGAGGCCGCGATAGTCGAGCTGGTTCCACATCGTCGGCGTCGACAACGGCTGTTCGGCGTAGAGCTCCTGCGCGTAGTGCGGGTTGTAGCGCCAGAAGTCGATCAGCTCACACGCGGCATCGATCTCGGCTTGAAACACCGTCTTCGATTGGCCGAGCATCGTTGCGGCGTTGAGCGTCGAGCGCCACGTTGTCGCCAGGAGCTCGGCCGCTTTCAGAAAGACCGCGGCGCGATCTTCCCACGCCCAGTTGGACCACTCGAGTCGCGCCCTACGGCACGACTCCACAGCCTGTGAAACATGCTTCGGCGTCGCCTTGTGCCAGTCCGCGAGCACGTGACGATGATTGTGGGGCATCACCGCCTGCGCCGTCTCCCCACTGCGGATCTCCTTCCCGTCGATAATGATCGGAATCTCGATCCGCTCCTTCGCCATTTGCTTCAGGCGCTCCTTCAGCGCCTTCTTCTCGAGCGATCCCGGCGCGTAGCCCTTCACGGGCTCGTTCACCGGCATCGGCACCCGTCGCGTGCCCGTGAAGCCAGCAATTGGTCCACTCGGCGGTGAAATGGTTTCTTCCGCCTGCCTGGACTCGGCAGCAGCGCGCGAGGCCGGCCGGTTATCGCGCTTGCTGTCTGTCTTCGGAGGACGCTTGGTGGTTGCGACAGGTGCGGCCATGGTGAGCTCGATTATGAGTTGTCAGATTTTGGGACGAACTGCGACGGGGCGGTACGCCCTTCGCACGACGAGACGCGACAGCGCGACGGCGGGCGTCCTGCCCATGAAATTCGTGTGCGCCGGATCACGATGATAGTTTCGCGACTCCAACCCTCTCAAGCTATCAGGATCGAGCGCGTGTTGCTGCTGGCCATTCTGTCCTGTGTGGCAGGCTGCGCCGGCGACGACGTCGCGTGGACCGATCCGCTCACGCTGTCGAGCGCCAGCGACGCGGACAGCCACATAGCTGTCGACGCGAAAGGCCGCGCACGACTGGCCCCAGACACGTCCGTGAGCATCGTCCCCGAGGCGGACCACCGCGCGTGTCCCAGCACCGTGCGCGTCGCTCGCCAGGATGACGGAACACTGACGGCAGCGTGGTGGTCCGTCCGCGACGATAGCAGCGCGCTGCTACTCGCGGCCGTGTCGCCCGATGACGGTAAGACTTGGCGTCCGCCGGTGCGCGTCGACACGGCGGACGTCAGCACTGCCGGCTGCAATCGCCCTCCGCCGGCGATCGCCGCCAGTGCAGGCTTTGTCCACGTCGCCTACGCGATGCGCGGCGCTGAGGGCGTCGGCGTCTTCTACGCGCACTCGATGAATGCCGGTAAGACCTATGAGGTGCCCGTCACCATTCTCTACGGCGACCGGCTCACCCGGACGGCGGTCGCGGCGAATAGAGGCACGCTTGCGGTCGCATATGAGGAGCCGAGTGGCTCGACCCCGCAAATTGGTCTCGCGCTTTCGCGAGACTGGGGACACATTTTTGGCGACCGCATCCGTGGCTCGACTGGCGTTGGTTCGGCGACCGACCCTCAAGTTGCCGTGACCGGTCGAGAGGTCGCGGTCTCTTGGATCGTTAACCCCGCCGGAGGGGAGTCCGACGCCAGACCGACCCGCATCGTCCGCGTTGGCCGACTCCAGTGAGTCGGCCGCGTTACACCGCAAGCCCGGGTACCCTCGACCTACAAGGCCGATGAAAGCACTCGTTGCCGACGACGATGCGACGACTTGCGCGCTCATGTGCGCCGTGCTGCAGGAGCTTGGTCACGAGTCGGAGGCGGTGGGCGACGGCAACGCAGCGTGGACGCGTTTTCAGGAAGCGCGTCCGCCACTCGTGGTGCTCGACATCATCATGCCGGGTCTCGACGGGATCGAGGTGTGCCGCCGCATTCGCCAGCTCGACGAGAAGCACGAGACGTTCGTTCTCGTGCTCACGGGGCGCGACCAGCCGGGCGATCTGGTCGCGGTGCTCGACGCGGGCGCCGACGACTACGTCGCGAAGCCGGCATCCGCAGAGCATCTGCGCGCGCGGCTCGTGATCGCCGAGCGCCGGAGCGCACAGGACGTGGCGCGTCGTAAGGCGGAAGCGGAGCTCGCGATCGCCCGCTGGCGGGCCGGCATCGGCGAGACGGCGATCGCGCTCCAGCACGAAATCAACAATCCCCTCGCCGCGCTTCTCGGGCACGCCGAGCTCCTCCTCATGGAGTTCAACGATCGCGGGGAGAAGAATGAGCAAGCGCTCATCATCCTCGAGCAAGCGAAGCGCATCGGGGACGTCGTGAAGCGCATCGCGCGCCTGCGCAATCCGCAGAGCGTGGAGTACGTCGAAGGCTCCCGCATGCTCGATCTATCGAAGCCCGAGGAGAAGGGAGATTAGCTTTCGGGCATGTCTTTGTATCTGGGCGGTCACACGGTCGACAACGGCGGCATCGACATGGCCGCGCGGCGGGCCGGGCGCGCGGGAATGAAGGCGCTGCAGATCTTCACCGCGATCCCGAAGTACTACGGTGACAAGACCTCGATTCGCTCGGAGCGCGTCGAGCGGTTTCGCACCGCACTGGGCGAGACGGATATCGCGCCGCGGCAGGTCGTCGCGCACGCGGCGTACGTGCTCAATACCGCGACGCCCGAGGCAGACAAGTGGACGCGCGCGCGCGATGGCCTAACGAAAGAGCTCGAGCGCTCGACGCGACTCGGGCTCGGCGTCGTCTGCTTCCACCCGGGCGCGGCAATCGACGGCGACACGACGGCGGCCGCCGAACGCGTCGCGTCGGCCATTGCCTACGCGCTCGATCAAGTTCCCGGTGAGACCCGCGTGCTCGTCGAGAACACCGCGGGCGCGGGCCGCACTTTCGCGCGCACCGCCGCCGAGGTCGCGGCCATCCTGCATCATGTCCCCGCGCGCGTGCGTGCACGCACGGGCTATGGTCTCGACACGTGCCATCTCTGGGCGTCAGGCTACGACATCGGTGCCTCTCGTGAAGCACTGACCCGTGTGCTCGACGAGTTCGAGGGCGCGTCGGGCGAGCCACCGGGCTTCTTCCATCTCAACGACAGCGAAGGCGCCTTCGCGTCCAACCGCGATCGCCACGTGCTCCTCGGCGAGGGCACGATCGGCGCCGAGCCGTTCAAATGGCTCCTCGAGGATCGACGCGTGCGTGACATCCCACTCATCCTCGAAACACCGCAGCGGAACATGGAAATCGCGGATGATGATGCGAGCGCGGATCCGTATGATGTGAGGATGATGGAGTTGCTTTCGGGGTGATCGGCGCGAAGCGGCGGCATTCCATCGGCACCGCGAACGTCCTGCGCAGATCAGTGATCAACTGCCAGGGCCACCGTCTCACGCCGCGCACGCACCGAGTCGCCGGATATTTTTTGCTCGCCGGCGCGGGCATCGTGTTGCTCGTTGCCGCTGCCTTTCCCAGGCCGTGGACGCTGACGTTAGGCGTCGTGGCCGTTGTCGGGGCTGGATTTGCCTCCCTCGTCTATTCGTACTTCGCCTGGAATCAGGAGACCTCACAATGACCTTCCGACCGTCGCACGTCGCCGCTGCCGCCTTCGCTCTGCTCTTGGGTTTCGCGGCGCACGCTCAGCAGCCGACGACCTTCGTGATGCTGTTAGGCAACGACACCCTCGCCGTCGAGCGCGTCACACGCAGCGCCAATCGTCTCGAGGGTGATTTCGTGAGCCCGGCGCGCGGCGCGCACGTTCGTTACGCAGCGACGCTCGCCGCCGACGGAACGATGTCGCGCATGGATCTCTGGGCGTATCGGGGCGCGGACACCACGGGCACGCATGCGACGATGGAGGAGCAGGGCGATAGCATGGCAGTCGAACTGCAGGGGAGAACGCAACACTTCGCGACGAAGCCCGGCGCGATCGTCTACTTCAATCCGTCGATGGGACTCCTCGAGCAGGCGATCATTCGCGCGCGCTCGCTCGGTGGAAAGACGGCAGAGGTTCCGCTCTTCGCGTCCGAAGGCGGTGCAACGGTGCCGCTCTCGGTGACGTGGGTTGGATCCGACTCCGCGCACGTCACACTTGGCGGCGTCACGATGAACGTCGCTCTTGGCGTCGACGGGAGAGTCGCCGGCATGGCGGCTCCGTCGCAGAACGTGCGCGTCGTACGCGTCGACGGCGCGCGCATTACGACGACGATCGCGAAGCCCGACTATTCGGCACCGGCCGACGCGCCATACACCGCTGAAGACGTGACGGTGACGACGCCCAAAGGGCTCAAGCTCACGGGAACGCTGACGCTTCCCAAGGCGAGGCCGGCGCGCGGTGCGCCGGCGATCGTCACGATCACCGGCTCGGGAACGGAGGAGCGCGACGAATCACTTCCCGGCGTGAATGGTTATCGTCCCTTCCGTCAGGTCGCGGACACGTTAGGTCGCCGCGGGATCGCCGTGCTGCGACTCGACGATCGAGGCGCGGGCGGCTCGGACCTCGGACCGAAGGGTCCGACATCGGCGGATTTCGCGGACGACATTCGGGCGGCACTCGCGTATCTGCGCACGCGTCACGACGTCGACGGCGACCGGCTCGGACTCGTTGGGCATAGCGAGGGCGGAATGATCGCGCCAATGGTCGCGGCGTCGGATCCGAAGCTCCGCGCGATCGTGCTCATGGCGGGGCCGGCGCACACCGGGCGCGCCATTCTCAAATACCAGCAGGAGTACGCGGCCGATTCGATGCTTCATCTCACTGGGGCGAAGCGCGACTCCGCGGTGAAGGCGATGGCGCGTACGCTCGACTCCGCATCAGCCGCAGAGCCGTGGATTCACTTCTTCCTCGACTATGATCCGCTCGCGACGGCGAAGCGCGTGAAGCAACCCGTACTCATTCTCCAGGGCGCGACCGACAAACAGGTCACACCGGAGCAGGCAGCGGAGCTTGCGGCGGCCTTTCGCTCGGGCGGCGACAATGATGTCACGATGAAGGCATTTCCCTCGACGGATCATCTTTTCCTCGCTGATCCCGTGGGAAACCCAAGTGGATACGCGAGTCTTCCCTCGAAGAATGTGCGTGTCGAAGTGCTAGGAATGATTGCCGATTGGCTTGCCGCGCGGCTGCGGTGAGTGGCTGGTTGTTGGTTCTTGGTTGTTGGCGAATGCTTGTCGGTGAATGCGATTTGAGATCGCTGAGCAGCAGCCACCAACCACCAACCACCAGCAACCAATCACCAATTTCATAGGGAAAACGATGTGCTTCCCTATTGCGCTCAGGAACGGCCGACATACTTTTCGCCCCGATAGCCGTTCGTGTTCAGAGTGAAAACGAGCGACTTTCAGAGGGAAAACAGTACACCATTCCATCTACCGGGAGAGAGAATGGCAGCGAAAAAAGCAAAGCGGGGCGGCGCCAAGCGCGGTGCGAAACGTGGTGCGAAGAAGGCACGTGGTAGCGCGCGCAAGGCGGGTCGGAAGCGCACCGGTGCGAAGCGCGCACCGAATCCTGCGTTCATGAAGCCGATGCAGCCGGATGCTGCGCTTGGCGCCGTCGTCGGGAACAGCCCGATGCCGCGCACCGAAATCACGAAGAAGTTGTGGCAGTACATCAAGCGGAATGGCTGCCAGGACCAGAAGGAGCGTCGGATGATCAACGCCGACGACAAGCTCCGCCCCGTCTTCGGCGGCAAAAACAAAGTCTCGATGTTCGAGATGACCAAGCTCGTCAACAAGCACATGAAGTAAGCCACCGCTGGTTTGCACTCGGAGGGGGGACGTGCGCATCGCACGCCCCCCCGCTGCGTTTCAGGAGCACTAGATTCCCACGCCATGGCGAAAGGCGCGCCCAAGTCCACCAAACGATCTCCGTCCGGTCGACCCTCCAACGTCGTCGCGCGCGCGCGTGCGAACGCCGACAAGGGCCCGTCGCCGATTGCCCGCTGGCTCTGGGAGAACTTCAAATCTCTCGTCGGCGCCATCCTCATCTACCTCGTCGTGCGGACGCTGTTCGTCGAGGCGTACCGCATTCCGTCGGGCAGCATGATCCCGACGCTGCTCGTCGGCGACTGGCTGTTCGTCAACAAGCTCGC